>JBBSCL010000178.1:0-6573 GCA_038250345.1 Leptolyngbyales cyanobacterium | reverse complement strand
CTGAGTGGGGCAGAGATCTGTTTGCGCCGGTGCGTTCTATTGTCAATACTGGAAGACGACAAGGTTTCTCTGCTTTTGAGTCTATCCTGGCTGCCTTAAATCCCCTGGAATCCTTATTCCCTCTGAGTTGAGCAATTACCAAAGTAGTTAGACTTTTCCCTGATGCTTTCTGGTTTACCATTCCTCTGAGTATCTTTACGGCAACAAGGGAAGGGATGCGGATGGGGAATAAGTAGAAGGCAGAACAATGTCTTGCTGGCAGACGATCTCCGGCACAAACTCCACTACTTCGTTTGCTGAATCTAATGGCATGAAAATCAATAAATTCTTGTTCACATATATCAGGCTAGGATCAGGTTGAGTGCCACACCTGCTGAAATCCAAATTCGTCATCTTGTGGTTATTTGATGTGAACTAGTTAAGAAGGATAGGCGATGCAACTGCGATCGATTGAAACCACTCCCAGTCCGAATTGCATCAAGCTCAACTTGAATAAGGTAATTAGCGCCAAAGCTCTGACGCTACAAAGTGGAGTAGTCCAGCTAGATGCCCCCGCGTTTGCTCAACAGTTACTTGCCATTGAGTCTGTTCAATCGGTCTTCCTCGTCAATGATTTTATTACCCTCACCCGTAAGGGAAATGCTGACTGGCAGATCATCTTGGCTCAAGCGGCTTCTATTATTGGAGTCGTCCAAGACGCAGACGCAAAGCTGCTCGCTCAGGTTTCACCCGCTCAGTTGCCCACCGCAATCACTAGTCTAAGTAACCCACCGCCCATCTTAAACTTGGGTCACGTTGAGGTTGCCGTTCAGATGTTTCGCGGGATTCCGGTACAAGTGCGGGCAACTACTGCTGAGGGTCAACAAGCACGGGTCGCGTTACCAGAGCGATTTAACCAGACAACTCAAAAGGTGGTTAGTGCCACTGGAGCAAATTATGTGGCGGAGCGACGCTGGGAACCCTATCAGGCTCTATCTGGCTCCGCCGACGAGGTCGCCCAACTGGTTGCGGACGAGATTGTCAGTCTGATCGATGAAGATGAACTAGCTCGGATTGAAGCCACTGCAATCTCTGACCGCAAAACTGCACCCATTAATAATGCCGACCTACAGCAGCGCCTTTTAGCAGACCTACGCCATTTAAACTGGAAATATCGACTCAAAGCTCTGCAACAAATTGAAGTAACCCCTGAAATATTGCCTCTGCTCGTAGCTTTATTGCATGACGAGCAGAGTACAATTCGTCGCTGGGCGGCAGCCCTCCTCGGTGCCAATGGCATGGCGGTAGCCGTCCAACCGCTGTCTCAAGTTGTCCTTAAAGACTCATCCGCCATCGTGCGTCGGACAGCGGGAGATGCCTTAAGCGATTTAGGGGATATCTGCGCCATGGCGACAATGGCTCAGGCATTAGCAGATCCGTCAAAGCTGGTGCGCTGGAGAGCCGCTCGATTCTTGAACGAACTAGGAGATCGTACTGCTGTCGATGCTTTGCATCAAGCAATTGAACGCGAAGTAGAATTTGATGTGCGTATTGAGATGATGACAGCGCTGGAGCGGATTGAGGGGGGCGGCGACGCTCAACTACCAATGTGGCAACGCATCACTCAGGGTGTGATAGCGGAAGCTAGATAAAAGAGAAGACTTGAAAATGTAGCTTGCTGCCACCTTTGGCATCATGGGCGTTCCTACACGCCTCTAAATTGATGCCTTAAAAAGGGTAGAGTTCATAGCCCTTGCTCTAGTTAGTCGGTCGTTTTGAGAAACGCTCGTTTTGCCGCCAGTTTATTTTCCCGATTAGTACAGCGTTTGAAACTACGAATATCTCGGTACCGCGATAGCTCCATCACCAATTAAGCATCCAGGTCAGCCTTTGCTGGTCGAGTTAAAGGCACCTCCCCGATGCTGTCATGCTTTGCCTCTCAACTGGTTACTTGCTGCCCATCCTAGTCTTCAACATTCACGTTGATTGCTTCCTCTGCCCACAGTCCATGCAGAAGTACCGAAACCAATCGTGACTCCGATGACCGCATCCCCTTGTAAAAGGTTTTGAGTCTCCGCAAAATGCAATTCGCAGAATGGGAAGCCAGCCGTCACTCCTGCAACTGCTGCAGGTCGGTGACAAGGATTAAGCCGCAATCATCTTTGGTACATCCTGCCCACTGATTTAGAGGCACAATTATTGGCTCTGGAAGTATGTGACATTTCAAAGCAGGTTTAGTAAGTGACAGATAAAAATAAGGTGCGATAGTGCAAGCGCGATGAAGTCGTTGGATGAGTCCTCATCTCGATTGAAGCGCGAATCAAGTCGAACGAGAATAGCTAGTTTTAGCCCATTTCAGTTCAGCACAAATCCTTATCTTCCTAATCTCCATCCTCAATATTCGAGGCATCGGTCGCAACGGCTTCAGATGCGTTCACCCGTGAACTCCCCATCACTTCATCAAATGCTTGTTCTGCCGCTTGCTGATCCGCCGCTTTTGTATAGCGTCGAAAATTCTGCACCGACTTGTGCCGGGTTAAAGTCATTACATGGTAAGGATTCATCCCCTTCAACACCAAATTCGTGGCAAAGGTATGCCGAAACTGATGGGCATGAAAATCAATCCCAGTTTGCTTTGAAAGTCTATCCATCACCTTACGAATCCCGTCATAGCCCAACCGCTGCCAGATATTCCGCCGGGAATGAGAAACAAACAATGGGTGCTCCAGCGATAACACCTCCCCCATCAGTTCTCGCCACCGGAGATATCGTTCCAGCGATTCCTTTCCTGAAGCAGTCAACGGCACAAACCCCTTACTATCCGCCTTCGCCTGCCGAATGCGTAACCGCCTACCATCATAATCGTCTAGATTTAACGCCGATACCTCTTCCGCCCGTAGCCCATGCAGCAGCACTAAAATCAAGGCAATATTCCGTTCCGGCAATGAATTCGCCGACGCTGCTTGTATAATTTGCTCCACCTCCCCATCCTGCAAATTCTGTGCCTCCGGTTCCGATAACTTCGGCAGATCTACCTCTGTCGTCGGATCAATGCTGACGTAGCGAGATCGTACCATCCAGCCATAGAAATTCTTCAGTGTCCCCAAAACCCGACGTACCGTAGCATCCGACAACTCTCGCTGAGTTGTCTCAACATCTCGCCGCATCAGATGGGCTTTAAACTGAGCAATCTGACGGGGTGTTACCTCCGCCCATCCCTTGTCCGTCCAATTTAGAAAGCACCGCAAATCCTGTCGATACGCCTTCTGGCTTTTGGGAGCCAGCGATCGCGCCTGCAAAAACTCCTCCACCCGCAAGCTTCTTAATTGGACGGGTTCACTGGACGGAATAGCATGAACCACTTCAGACAGTCCAGGAACTGGTTGGAGAGGAACGATGATCGGATTAGGAATGGATTGACGGCGCTTCATTAGCTAAAGTGACCAGAGATAGTACTACGATCGAGCGTCCGGTGAATTTGAGCGATCGCCGATTCAACAGGTGTTCAGGGGCAGCAGCTCAAAATTTCTGCTTCATTATATTCCCGTTAATCACCATTATCTGGAATACATAAATGTAAGACGAAATTGACGAGGTGAATGAGCGCAAATGTTGCAAGGTCTGTAGAATTGAGGCTGTGAACTCACTGGGTCGAGGTGACTATGGTTCCGACAACGCGTAAGTTGACAGTGATTGACGGTGCCATCCACATTGAGCAGGATGATCCACCGCGATCGCCCAAAGATATCTTGCCCACCATGTATGATTTGCCCAGTGAAGACCCGGAGGAACCTGGTTTGCCTGACGAATTTCATGATCTCCAACCTCAATTGCTCAGTCGGACGCTCAGTTTGAAAGGCTACAGTCGGGAGAATTGCTTTACGGCTTCTGACCTTAACCTTTACTACACCGTGCGGCATCCCCTGTGGCACAAGCGCCCAGATTGGTTTTTGGTGGTGGATGTGCCTCGCTTGTACGAGCAGCGAGATTTGCGCCGCAGCTATGTGCTTTGGCAGGAAGGCAATCCGCCTACTGTGGTCGTTGAGTTTTTGTCACCGGGCACGGAAGCGGAAGATTTAGGGCGTTTCTACGATGGAACGGCTGAGGGATCTGAGGATGAAGTCCTCCCCCCTGCGGCTAATACTGTCGTTTCAAATGGGGACAATCAGGCAACGAAGGCAAAACCACCCGGAAAGTTCGAGGTGTATGAAACGCGATTGCGGGTTCCATATTATTTTGTCTACAGCCGCTTCACCCAACGGTTACGCTATTTCAAGCTGGAGGGTAGACAGTATCAGGAGCAACCGCTCAACTCAGAAGCGCCGCTGGTGTGGCTGACAGATTTAGAGATTGGCTTGGGCATCTGGCAGGGTGAATTTGAGGGGGTGACCGCTGCTTGGTTGCGCTGGTGTGATCCGGAGGGAAATTGGTTGCTGACGGATACTGAGCAAGAACGGCTGATCCGACAACAAACCCAACAGAAACTTGACCAAGCTCAAGCTCAACTGCTGCAAGCCGCTCAAAATTTGCTGGCAACTGGGATGGAACTAGAGCAGGTGACTCAGATGTTGAATTTGTCAGCGGCACAAGTTGAAACACTCCGTCCTCTGGATTGATTGGAATCCGTCACCTGTTTAAAGAGTGACTTAGGAGAATGCTTACCCGAACTCATTTGACCTGATGACACAACCGCATGATCTCAGCAGAAGCAATTCACAGACTGCATCAGATTTAACTACGAAATTACCTATTTCCTTTGAGAAGCAATCAACGACACGAGACGGGCGATCGCCCAAGAAAATTCCAGATAAGTGCGTCCGCTGTGCAATGCTCTCTATGTCAGAGGTGCGATCGCTGCATGGGGCAATGGGCGACAACTGCTATGTGAGCGAGGTGTGCCGCAGTCGTCGGTCTCATGCACGTCACCACCATCAGCGCAATCAAACCCGCAAACAAAAGTGGCATGAGACAAAAGCGGGTTTTGACGCTAATCCTGTTGAAACTCAAGCCACTGCCCAGTTGATTGTTTATCGAGAGCCTCGCTACAATGCCCCAATTGATGGGATTGCGGCGATCGTGCGGCAGGGAAAAGCCAAACTGGCAGTGGTGCAGCCCGTTTACTGTGCAGGGCTATTGTCTAAACAGATTTATGCTTGCATTGAAGCCATTCTGGTGGGACTGCAACAGGATTATGGCATTGTCAAGTTTGCGGCTGTGGTGCAACAGTTTCCACGATCCTGGGAGCAGCCAGAAAACTTAAAGAGACCATCGTCTGCTTTCCCCCTTGGCTGCCCCCAAGACTAACTGTACCCGTCGCACTAAGCGATACGGATTTGTCGTTTGGCGGACAATCTGTTCCAAAATCGCCGTTTGTCGTATCGACACAGAAATGGGTTGGGCATGGGGTGTTGGCATCACAGTTATCCAGGGAAAAGACTATAACCTTACGGCTTCAGCTTATCCTTCATGCCCTCCGATTAACTGATTCGTTTCTTCAGCTAGTCTGCACTAGTCTTATCCTCGTCTACGCTTCTCAGATTAAAATTTCTAAGCTATCTGCTAAAATTTTGAGCTTCTTGGGTGATATTTCTTATCCTCTATACTTGTTTCATCTTCCTATCATGCTCCTTTGTTACGCTGCCTTTGGTATTAGAGGCTGTTTTGGGCTGCTACTTCCAGCTTTCTTAGGCTCTATATTTTTCTATTATCTGGTTGATGTTCCATTACGGGTGAAGAAGAAGGTTAAGCTTGCCTAATTACGTGTTTGATTCGGCACGGTGCAGTGAATTTTTGAGTCAGCTTACAGAGCTTTAACGGTATTTTTACCATGGATGCATTCAGAGGGTTTAGAATCTACGAGCCTCTTCTGTTTTTTGCCGTGCTTTGGTTGTTCTTAGGGTTACTTTCTTTAAGCGATCGCTACTATAAGTGGATACCGTTACCTGGCAGTCAATTTTCTACTCGGTTATCAGTAGTTGTAAATACGGGATTAGTTGCCATCATTGCAGGCTATATTTTGCTTGTGCTTGCCTATATATTCAGCAACACGTTCTTTGATCAAGCTGAACCTAACATTGCAGCCGTCTCTTGGCTGTTTAAATCAGGAAAGCCATTGTTTCCTCCTATAGATTCCGCCGAACGATATATTAATAACTATGGTGCGGTGCTTTATATCATTAATCGATTCTTTCTAGACATCTTTGGTCCGAATATTCCCGCTGTAAAGCTCGGTTGTGGATTAGCCGCAATTCTCAGTTTGGTCTGGATCTTTTGTGCCACCTCAAAGGTTGCCAGTCGCCAAATTGCTCTAATTGCTTGCACTTATGCCGTTTTAGCACTGCTCAGCATTACTAATTCATTTGCTTTCCATGCGGCTTCGTTCTGGCTCAGACCAGATCCACTGCTGATCTTTTTCGTCAGTCTTGCTTTGCTCAGCGTGTTGCGAGGAAATCGGCCGATCGCCACTCTGGTCACCGCGATCGCGTTTGGATGCAGTTTGAATTTGAAAATTAATGCCTTTGTCAATTTTCTACCGATCTATATTTTACTGCTGTCGCGTTTTGGTTTAGCCACTACGTTAATTAGTGTAGTGGG
>JBBSCL010000177.1:0-6574 GCA_038250345.1 Leptolyngbyales cyanobacterium | reverse complement strand
TCCGAAGGAGAATCCCTACGGGAATTGCGGTTGTTCGCTCGTTTTCGTCCAGTCGCCACTAACGCTTTGCCTGCGGCATCGGGTTCATTGTGTATAGATACTCCAATACGGCAGTCAATGCTGGCAGTGCGCGACTGTCTGACAGAAGTGGATGTTTCTAGCCATATGCCGCTATTAACCGTCGCTACCAGCCTATCCGCCCCAACCTCCATTTTTATTCGTGGGGTGGCAACGCAACTGGAGATGCGATCGCTGGTGCTGGTGACCAATCGCAACGAGATTCTGGATATTTTGGATGCTGACCAACAACTGATTTTGCAGCAGCGAATTATCTGGGAAGTTGCTCACTATCGTCGCTATTTGCGATTGTGCCATGCTGCGGCTCAGCTTGATCCTGTGCGATCGCCCGGTGTCAACAGTCCGGTTTTTCCAGGTGTGCGTCCGTTTTATCAGCTAATGGTATGGATGCAGCAAGGTTCTGTAGCGATCGCTACCAACCTATTCAAGGAAGCAGATTTGGCGGATAGGTCACCAGCAATAGTGCCTGCGCCTCAGATTAGTACTCAACGCGATCGCGGCATCGCGGCTTTAATCCCGGTCATCCGTCGTCCTGAGCGATCGCTAAATGCTGAACTGACGATTTCTGAGGAAATTTTATCTGAGAACATAGCTCAACCGATGCTTAATATGGCGAGATCGCCCGACATAGTAATGATTCCAGACAGCCCTATTCCAGAGATCATTGATACAGAAGTTACCCTGATGGGCTACGAGCTAAGTCTGCTGGAACGAATTATGCGGCTGCTGGACTTCTGCTTTTTTACGATCGAAGAATTTACTCGCTTGCTATGGAATGGCTTATTAAAACTCGTTCCTAAGCGGTACTAGGTGACTTTCAACCGTTAGGATAATTGATGGAAAACGATTTCAGGAATAGTTATGAGCAACGCGATCGCGGATATTTCGGTCAAAACTATCACGGGCACTGAGCAATCTTTAAAGGACTATACCGGCAAGGTGTTGCTAATCGTCAATCTGGCATCTTATTGCGGATACACGCCTCAATACAAAGGGTTAGAATCGCTGTATCAAAAGTATCGCGCTCAAGGATTAGAGGTTTTGGGGTTTCCTTGTAACGACTACGGCGCACAAGAACCTGACAGCAACGACAAAATCGCCCAATTTTGCGAAACCCGCTACGGCGTAACCTTTCCCTTGTTTGACAAGGTTCATGCCAAAGGTGCCGAGCAGCATCCGCTCTATGCCCGTCTGACCCAAACCGCCCCGGCTGGCGATGTAGCCTGGAACTTTGAAAAGTTTTTGGTGAACAAGCAAGGCGAAGTGGTAGGTCGCTATAAAAGCGCCGTAGCGCCCGATGCAGCAGAACTGATCAGCGTAATTGAAAAAGAACTTGCTGCTTAGAGGCTGAAAAGTCTGGGTTGATCCCTAGTAAGCGATCGCTGAAATTAATCCAAGGATGTGTGAGGCATCAGCCGCAGTGTATCAACTTTACTGGGAAGATGCTCACACACATCCTTGCTGATTTTTTTGGCTGGGCATGTATGATGAACTTATAACTCTCGATAAAAAATTTACATTAAATGATGCCAAATTTTGATTTTGTACTGCGCTAAAATTCATCGACCGATTAGCATAGTGTCATTAAGATTCACCCACTGCATTGATTTCCTATGGTGCCTCCAAGTGGTGATCCATCAAAACCGCAAAGTTCCTTGACTGATAAGCAAAGCGATGCCGCTAGGCTCAAAACGGATTGGATGTCTCAAGTTGATACCGAGCAAGCCTTTCGCCTGGTTGATAGCATTCTGCCCTTTGAAGCCTGCCTATATCATCAAATTTTGCCGCTTTCTCTGGAAGGAAGTCGGCTAAAGCTTGGCATGGTCGATACCGACGACACGACCGCTCTCGATTATGTTCGTCGGATTTTGGCGTATATGAATTGCTCTTTAGTGCCCCAACCAATCGCGTCTGACGTTCACTATGCCGCGCTATCTGCCTACCTCCAGTATGCAGATACTCAAAAAAAGGCGGTGAGTACTGCTCCTCAGCCTGTTGCCAGACGCATAGCCAAAAAACTAGCTGAGCAATCTGTCAAACTGTTTGCCGAAGGGAAATCTCTGGGGGATGCAGCGGCTCCTGCATCTGATGAAGTCTCTGCTAAATCTGCTTATGAATACCCTACGTTGGTGGTAGATAGCCCGACTATACTACCGTCATTGGCGATCGTCCCCGATTTGACGATGCAAACAACTATTGATGCCACACAAGTGGTTGCTCAAGCTACTCAAACTTCAGTTCAGAAGGTTTCCACTCCAAGACCGACCCAGTCCTTACCTCGATTAGAAATTTATCCGGCTCATTTATCTGACCCACCAGAAGTATTAGCGGCGCTTTCTCCAAAGGCATTGCTACAGGAATTGCTCGCTCGAATATTAGATTGGGGAATTGGGCGACTTTATTTAGAGCGGCAATCTCAGCAGGGGAGAATTGTGTGGAGCCAGAACGGGGCTGTTCAAGCAGTGCTTAATGAGTTGGAAGTGAGCAAATTTGATGGTGTAATTCGTGAGTTAAAAGCTTTAACTGAATCATCGACGGATTTTGTCAAAAAAACTAAACAGGTAGAAGTCGAGCGGCTCTATCAAAATCAGAGGCTGCTGTTACGCTTGCGGCTTACCCCTGGCAAATATGGTGAAGAAGCGACGCTGCAAGTGTTACGAGGAGCGGCACTCAAGTTTTACAAACAGCAACAGTTGGTGAGTATGGGGCAAGAGGCAATGGGATTGGCTCACCAGTTGCAGAGCAAAATTAATGAGCTGTATGCTCATAGTCATACGCAGTCAGTTTTATTGCCTGAAAACTTAAATACGTTGCCGGAATTGATGCGATCGCTCAAGCGCATGGAATATCAACTGCATGAGTTGCAATCTCTCAAGTTTGATGAGGCAGCGGAGGAGTAGGGAAAAGGTTAGAAAAAGTCCCAGCAGAAGGGAGGAGTTGCCTGCCATGCTGCATCTAGCTTTGATATCAAAGCAGAGTCACCTTCGACTTCTATTTCTCCTAACCATTGCAACTCTGAGGCGGATCTCATTCCACAAAATAGCTGCGTTAAGTGTTCAACCGAAAGCGTGATGCGGGTAGCGGCGGACTGTTGCATACAGTACATTTTTTGCTCAACAAATTCTACAGAAATCTGCTGATTGCCCAACACTGGATCGATGATGTGAAAGGCGATCGCAAATGGATCTCCAGGATGAGTCGGGCGCAGTTCCAATGCTTTCACCACATCTACCAAGCGCCACATAAACCCGCCCCCAGTGGCTCCAAACCGATGGGTCAAACCAAATTCAAACGGTTGTGGGGGTAATGCCGGATCGCAGCGCTGCTCACTCAGCAGATGGGGAAAAGGATCTTGCGGGTTCGTGTTCCAAACAATTGTGGTAAATTGATCGCGCAAGGATGCCAAAAAACCAATCAGTCCGCGATAGGCACCAGCGGTTAGAGCGACCCATTCCTGCACCGCGATCGCCCACTGAGTTTTAGTGGGTTCCAAATGGGTGAACTCAATCACCATATAGCCCAGCAAATCTCCCGCTTCAGCATAGCAGTAGATTTCTTCTCCACCTTCAGGTTTAAAGTATCCTTTCCAGCGATTGGGTTCTCGTTGCAACCAGCCATTGTGTTGCTGTGCAGCTTTGTGATACACCGCTTTAATAGAGGCTTCCAAGTCACCCCGATAGGGCACTACATTCACTCGCTCAGTGTAAAGCGGCAGGTGACGAGATGACACTCGATATTGGTGCGTTTCGCCCACCCAAGCCCAGCCCAACTTGCGATAAAAGCCGTGCTGAAACGGATACAGCATCGATAAAGGGATTTGCTGCTTGTGAAACAGTTTCAGGGCATGTTCGATCAGTCCTTGAGCAATTTTTTGCCCCCGTCGCTCCGGTGCAACGGCGACTCCGGCAACTCCCGCCATTGGAAACTCTATCCCTTGAAAAAACAAGGCTAGTTCGAGATGGCGATAGCGTCCTGCCAAATTGCCAGCCTGATCCGCTAATACCCATGCCTGTCCGCCCGGTGGATTAAGCGGCTCGTCTTGCACCTCTTTTTCCACGTCAGCTTGCGATCGCGCCAGATCAAACGCCAGCCGCCCCAAGTTGATAAATTGGGCGCGATCGCTTTCTTCAGCGGCACGAATTGTAGAATCTGGCAGATCAATCATGCTAAATCTCGCGTTAGTCGTAGGTTAGAAAATTCTCTACCATTCTTGATTAATTCACAAAAATATAGGGACATTCCGTAAAATGTCCCTACCCTAAGGAATGGAAATTAAATAAATCCGAGGTTTGGTAGGGGCGTAGCATTCGGGCAAAAAACCTTGCAACTCAAGCAGAGTCATCTGCCGAATGCTACGCCCGTACGGGGAGTTGTCGATATTATTTAATCCATGATCCTAAGTATCATCAATTTTTAGTTTGCTGGCTAGGTTTGCTGGCTAGACTGTCGCCAATAGCGGCTGTGCAATCCAACGATCCATCGCTTTACCCACTACCGAAAGCTGTTGCATCAGTTGGTCAAACTGATCTGGCGTTAAACATTGCGGTCCGTCGGACAATGCTTTCTTGGGGTTGGGATGAACCTCAATCATTAAGGAATCAGTGCCAGCAGCAATAGAAGCGGCTGCCATGGAAGGAACATATTCCCACTTGCCCGTACCATGGCTTGGATCAACCATGATCGGTAGATGAGTCAGCGATCGCAAAACTGGAATGCAAGATAAATCTAATGTGTTACGGGTGTACTTACTGTCAAAGGTGCGAATACCGCGCTCACAGAGAATTACGTTAGGATTGCCTGCTGCCAGAATATATTCTGCCGCCATCAACCAATCTTCAATCGTTGCCGCCATGCCACGCTTTAGTAGAATGGGTTTTCTCTGTGCGCCGACCTTTTTCAACAACGAAAAATTTTGCATGTTGCGGGCACCAATTTGAATAACGTCCGCAACTTCTGCCAAAGGCTCTAAGTCTGCTGCATCCATTAGCTCAGTAATAATGCCTAGTCCGGTCGCTTCTCTCGCCTGTGCCAACAGTGCCAAAGCGCTTTCTCCGTGCCCTTGAAATGCATAAGGAGACGTTCGTGGCTTGTAGGCTCCACCTCGAAGAAACTGTGCGCCAGCCGCTTTCACGCGCCGTGCCGTTTCCACAATCATTTCTTCATTCTCAACCGAACAAGGACCCGCTACCACCACAAGAGGATGCTGTTCTCCAAAGGTAACGACTCCATTGGGCGTAGACACAGCGACCTCGCTAGGAGAGCCTTGCCGATACTCCCGACTAGCGCGCTTATAGGGCTTTTCGACTCGCAATACCTCTTCAATCCAAGGGCTTGCCTCTTGAATTTGCCGGGGGTCCATATCCACCGTTTCGCCCACTAGCCCAATCACAACTTTGTGACTGCCAACAATTTTTTCTGGGCTGAGTCCCCAGCTTGAAAATTCTTCAGTGAGGCGGTTAACTTCAATTTCTGGGGAGCCAGTTTTCATGACCACGATCATTGGGTTTCTATCCTTGGTACGTGTGTGAATGATGTGCGAAATGACGAAGCAAAGCACAATTTTTGAGAGGGTTATGACTCTTTTTGCCGTGCTTCCCGCCAAGATGCGATCGTCCGGGCAAAGTTGGTTCTAAATTCGTTCCAACCAAACCAACTTCCTACCCGATCTTCATCCCAAGACGCAGAAAGGGCACCATAGCTAAGACCTAAAACGCCCAATCCAAAGAAGCCCAAACTGACCAGAAAAACTACCACTGATGGCAGCTTAAAGTAGTACTGACTAACAACAATATAACTAATTATAAAAGTCAGCATTCCAAGACTAGATGGAATGCCGCAAAAAAGTGCAATTCGCCTAACCATTCGTTTGCTAACGACTTCCGGTATAGCAGCAGAATGGCTAGGGACTGAATCTCTATCTTGTTTAGCCTGTTTTTCCACTTGACTAGACTTTGCTAAAGAGCCGCTCTTAGATCTGGGGTCAGATTCAGCCTTGGGAGATTGAACGCCACTGCTTCTAAGAGCTTTTTTAGGGTTCTGAACTGGCTCAAACGGCAAACGTGAAGAACTGCTGGGACTAATGTCTTGGGACAATCCTGCAAACTCTTCACGTTTATCTTTATTTTTTGATTTCCAAGACTTTGATGACATGATCGCTTTTCCTGGCTTAGCCGCGAATGCCCAGTTTAGTGATTAATGCGCGATAACGAGCGTTGTCTCCGGCTTGAATATAAGCCAGCAAGCTCTTTCTTTGACCAATCATTTTTAGCAAACCTCTACGGGAGGAATGGTCTTTCTTGTTTGTCTTCAGGTGTCCACTCAATCGATTAATCCGTTCAGTTAGCATTGCCACCTGAACGTCCGCAGAACCCGTGTCAGTTTCGTGAACCTGATAGGAGGAGATAATTTCTTGTTTTTGCTGTTGCACCAGAGCCATGAGTTGTCCGAATTCCTATTTACACAAAGTCAGCAGTCCTCAATAATAGCATGGGATTTA
>JBBSCL010000176.1:0-6583 GCA_038250345.1 Leptolyngbyales cyanobacterium | reverse complement strand
CTTTCAATTACCGGTGGTTTATCTCACCGCCAATGCCGATCGCGCCACGTTAGAGCGGGTCAAGCAATCTGAACCGTTTGGCTATCTGATGAAGCCTTTTACCGAAAGATCGCTTGCCACGACCATTGAAATTGCGATCGCTCGCCATCAGGCAGAACTGAAAGTGCATCAAACCCTACAAAGGGTGCAAGCGGGAAAAAATGCTGCCGAAGAACTGGCGCAAGAAAAATCAGAATATCTTTGTCTACTTGCCCACGAACTCCGCAATCCATTAACCGCTATCAAGTTTGCCGCAGAAGTGTTACAAAGCCACAGTGACCAATTGCCCGACGAGAAAAAACTGCGCTATGTTCAGCGGATTCAAACGGCAACCATTAGCCTGAACAAGCTATTAGAAGACGTGTTGACCCTGGAGCATTCAAACGCCAATCCTCTACAGTGGTCTCCTTTACAATTAGATGTAGTCAGCTTTTGCGAAGAATTGATTGAGGTGTTACGGGTCAACTGCGACGACCATCACACGCTGACTTTTTGCACCAATGTTAAGTATTATCAGGCGTTTTTAGATGAAAAGCTTTTATGGCATCTGTTAAACAATTTACTGGGCAACGCCATTAAATACTCTCCAGCAGGCGGCATTGTATCCTTACAGTTATACGGCGACCCCGATCGCTTCAGCCTATGTGTAACTGACAAAGGCATTGGCATTCCCCCACAAATGATAGCTCACCTGTTTCAACCCTTTCATCGGGCGGGTAATGTAGGGCAAATTCCTGGAACTGGATTAGGATTGGCGATCGCCAAACAATGTGCAGAACTCCAAGGTGGCAGCATCAGCGTGGATAGCACCCTTGGGCAAGGCACCACATTTACCGTAGTCCTGCCCCGAAACAAGCAGGAGGAATAAGAGTGTTTAACTCAAAATTCAAAACTTTCTCGTACGACATTACTTCCCAAGCAACCGTTTCACCCAATATCCTAAAGCTGTTACCAACCGTTGAATTGGGCTAAACCAGTGACGTTTTGCTTTGGTCGTAGTCACCACGCCAAACTCTTCACCGCTCGTAGAAGGAGTAATATCGTTGACTTCGTAAAGGCTATATTCTCCACTCTTACCCGGAATTTTCACCTGAAACGATTGCCCTACTAGAACGTGGTCTTTGGCTTCGGCATAAGCTTCTTTAGAAATCAGAAAGGTTGTTCCTAAAGTTTTGTTGGCGGCTTCGATCCGGCTTGCCAAATTTACAGCATCCCCGATCGCGGTCATTTTCGGGTTTTTGGGATCGCCAATCGTGCCAATTACCGTCCAGCCATAATGAACCCCAATCCCAATTCGCAACCGCTGTTGATATAAGCCTTCTAAGGACGGGTTTAACTCTTCCAACGCTGCCAGCATTCCCACCCCTGCCCGAATGGCTCGTTCCGCAGCGCGATCGGGGTTATCCACGCCAAACAGCGCCATAAACCCGTCACCCATATAAACATTGATCGTGCCACCATACCGATTAATTACCTCTGCCATCCGCTGAAAATAGCGATTCAAAACATAAATCACATCGTAGGGCAGCAGCGCTTCTGAAAAGGCAGTAAATCCTCGAATATCTGCAAACAAAATAGCGACGTGCTTTTCTTGCCCCAATAAGGAAGGAGCCGCTTTCTTGGATACCTGATCGAAAAACATTGCCATGTCATCTGCATCCAAAGATAGCCGCCGCAAAGTAATTTTGCCTTCACGAGCAATCATCGTTTGGCAGGCTAACCGCACACAGGGTTCAAAACCCAACTGATCCGCTAAAACCTGTTCTTCTGGGGTTCGCGGCGCACAAAATTCCTGCCCATCCAAAATCAGCACGCGACAGGTCGAACAACGGGCATTGCCACCACAGACATGAGTATGAGGAATCCCTGCTTCTAAAGCCGCCGTCAGCAATGTATTAGCGTCTTCTGTTTCGATCAGTTGTTGGTCGGGCAAATAAAAAATCTGCGTCATGGTGGAGTGCTTCCATCACCGTATTGTTGAATCTACACTGAACCCACTCAAAACCCCGGATTGAAACAGTCAAGTATTGAAATAGTTCGTTTTCTAACGATTTGTAGCGTCTCAAAACAGACCTTAAATCGATTAGTAGCAACTCCATGTATCGATATTGTAACGGGTGAGTGCGATCGCCCGACTCACCCTTTTCGCTTAGTCGGCTTGTCTTTTTCTTTCCTAGTTCCCGGCTCTCTATTTCCCTTGCTGCCCCGTTCCCAAGCCATACCTCCAGCCCCTTTGCCGCTTACCCCGGTCTGCATCGCCGCATTATAAAGCGCCTCATTTGCCGCCGCTGATTTAAACAAATCCACCACCGGATTGGGATAGTCTACGCCCAACTTCACGTTAAAGCGCTGTTGCTCCACCGGAAGCAACTGCCACGGTTCATGCACCTTACCTACAGGAACTTGTGCCAGTTCAGGTAGCCAATGTTTCACATAGGTGCCGTTTGGATCGTAATCTCTAGACTGCTTGAGAATATTGAAAAAGCGGAAGCCACGGGCATCATTCCCCACACCAGCCGTGTAGTTCCAGTTGCCCCAATTGCTGCACACATCGTAATCAACCAGCAGCGACTCAAACCACTCTGCGCCCATCTGCCAGTTGATGCCCAAATTTTTGGTGAGGAAACTGGCAACATTTTGCCGCCCCCGGTTGGACATAAACCCAGTAGCGGCGATTTCGCGCATATTGGCATCTACCAAGGGAAAGCCCGTTTTGCCCTCACGCCATAGGTCAAACCTTTGCCAATCTTCTTTCCAGGGAAGAGACATCCCTTGCAGCCCAGACAATCGGAAAATGCGATCGCCGTGTTTGGCGCAAATGAATCGAAAATAGTCTCGCCACAGCAGTTCAAAAATCAGCCAGTAAGTCGAATCGTTCTGCACCCGCTTCGTTTCATATTCCTGAACCTGCTCAAAAATATAGCGGGGCGAAAGACAGCCCAACGCCAGCCACGCAGAGAATTTTGAGGAATAATCGGCACCCACCATGCCGTTTCGAGTTTCTTTGTAAGTCTTGAGGCAATCTTGTTGCCAAAAGTAGTGATTAAGCCGAGCTTTGCCTGCGGTTTCGCCGCCCTCAAATTTCAGTACGGCGCGATCGTCAAAAGCAGGCGAGTCTAACCCGAAGCTTGATAAAGCAGGTAGATCGCCGGGTTCTACAGTGGGCAATGGCGGCAGTTTTGTAGGAGTAGGAAAGGTTGGATTGATTGTGCTTTCTTTTTCGACCTGCTTGCGAAAGTTGGTGAACACTTCTGGCAGTTGGCTGACTTCAAACGGCAAATCATCGGGATGATACAGCGTGTGTCCCCAAAAGCGCTGACATTTGACCCCGATCGCCGCCAATGCCTGATTGATCGACTCTTCCACCGCGATTTCTTCTGAGGTGACCTCTTGGTGGTAATAAACCGCTGTAATGCCCAACTGCTTTGCCAAATCAGGAATCACAACTTCTGGATTGCCCTGACGGATAATCAAATCGCTGCCGAGGGACTGGAGCGATCGCCGCAGATCTGCCACGCTTTCCAGCAAAAACTGTGCCCGGAAAGCACCCGTTTTAAGAAAGCCAAAGGAGGTTTGCCCAAACTGGCGCGGATCGAAACAATAGAGCGGCAGCAAAAAATTGGGGTTTGCTTGAATGGCGCGGTGCAACGGTTCGTGGTCATGCGATCGCAAATCGCTGCGAAACCAAATCAAAATTCGCTGATCGGTCATGGTGGGCGGATTAAGCGATACGTTCCGTTACTCTACCAATGTCCAATCGATTTTGGATGAGTTCCAGATGGGATAGTCTTGACAAATATCAGAATTTTGTTTTTGCAACTTCAGAGCCTGACCGTAGCTAAACAGCGCCTCTTCATATTGCTTTAGCTCCTTCAGCACAGAGCCGCGAAACAGCCAAGCTTCACGATTAGTGCTGGACAAATCTATTGCTCGGTTAAAACTCGCTAAGGCAGCCTTATAGTGATGCAGGTGAACCAGCACCACTCCGTGAAATACCCAGGTTTTAGACCGATTCGGTTGAATGCGGAGTGCTGCTTCAAAGCTGGCAAGGGCAGCCTCATAATAGCCTTGCTTGGTTAAAACGGCACCCCGGCTACACCACAACCGATGGAGCGTTTTAGTCGTGACTAAGCTATTAGCTTTAATGGTTGTTCGCTGAGCATAGCGCTTGGAAGAGAGATGAAGTGAAGATGCGGAAGAGATAGTAGATGAACCCATGGTAATTCTTTGCAAAATTGAAGACTCTAGGCGATCAATATCGCTATGTGCGCTTTCACTGTCTGTATTCTGGCTTTTATACCCCCCATTTCTTACCCGCCATTATGCTCAACTTTTGAGGCAGCCAAAAAGGATATTGGGATGCAGATTTACAGGGATCGCGTCTAATACTAGCCACACTTTGGTTGTTTGCCCTAGGGGGCTTAAGCCCTTGGGTGATTACGGTGTTTAATCTGCCCTAATCAAAGTGATTCCTGCGATACTCCCGCCAGCATTTAGAAACACTCGCACCCCCGATTATTGCCTCAGAATGTAAACTATTGCTGCAATCCCTATCAAAATGGCAGCAATTATTTAGACAATGTCGCCAACTTGGATTTTTTTGGAGACACTTCATGTTGAATATGCAGTTGCTTGCTGTTGCTGAGAGAGCGGTTAATTGGAGTCCTAATGTTGCAGTGGTGATGATAGTCTGCAATGTTTTAGTATTTGCGATCGGTAGAGCTACCATCAGTCAGAAAAATGTCGGTCCTCTGCCAACTTTGTTTGCTGGCATGAGTTTGGCTTCCCTGATTGCAACGACTTCCCTAGGGCATATTTTGGGGGCGGGCGCGATTTTAGGGCTTTCTAATTTAGGCGTTTTGTAACTTGCCTTTGACCTGATAAATAAAAAAGTCAGAAAAAACTTTCTGGCTTTTTTATTTTTAATCAATATATCTGTAGATTTTGCTGCTTTAGCTATCACACTGTGTAGTCGGACGCTAAGTGCCGCACTTTTACAGGCGATCGCGGCTGACTTACTCGAATCATTGGCTCAGTCGCTTGCTGCAACTGATAAACAATTTCCAATGTTTGCAACCCATCTAAAACCGCTGCCCGAATAATTGGATCTTGCTCACGCTTTAACATGACCCGAAAGTAGTCGGCGATTTGACGACGAGAAGGAATTTTGGTGAAACTTTGACCATTTGTGCCGCGCGATCGCGGCTCCAAACGATATTTATCATCCAATACAGAAACCGAATCAGTCAGTTGACGGACTGCCAAGAGACGTTTCAAAGGATCTTTGTGTGCCAAATCAAACAACAGTTGATTAATTGGAATGTGAGCGCGAGGATCTGGGCGAGTGCAGATCTGCCACACTAGCAGCCCCAGCCCCGTCAGCGTTCCCAGTCCCTGTAAAATCGCCCCGGATGCAATCCAAGCGCTATCCGACTCTGCCCAAATTGCAGCAGCGATATAGGTGCTAAAGGTCGCGATCGCCCCTGCTCCCGCAGCTATCACAAACGGTTGATTCCAGCTTTGCAGCCGCTTACGAATTGCCACAGTGTTGACTGACGGCTTCCAGTTGGGCATCCAATACACCAGCAGCATCACCGCAACTCCGGTGCCAGTGGCAAAAACTAGCCTGCCATCCCAATACAGCAGAGCGATCGCGCCTATTGTAACCACCACCCAGCCACCCGATGCAAATCCATGCCGCGAGGAAAACCGCCTAAGCGTTTGAGCCTTGATTTTTTCTAACGGCAGATCTTGAAGTGCGCTAACTAAGAAACGCCAGCGAAACGCATCTTTTGTTGCCTGAGATGAAACTTTTGTCACCGTGCCAACCCGCTCAAAAAGTATTCCAAACTAAAATCCAGCATTCCATTGACTTATAAATTCTACAACTGGAATACCTTGCCTGCGGTTGTATCTGGAAATTCGATGATGAGAGTTAATGATGATTCGGTACAATCGAGGTCACAGGCTTACAGCAAAGGAATTTTGGAGTGGTTACTCTCGGTGTCAATATTGACCACATCGCTACTATTCGGCAGGCACGGCGAACCGTAGAACCCGACCCGATCGCAGCAGCGATATTGGCAGAACTTGGCGGGGCGGATGGCATTACTGTGCATTTACGAGAGGATCGGCGGCACATTCAAGACCGGGATGTGCAATTATTGCGCCAAACCGTGCGAACCCATTTGAACCTAGAAATGGCAGCAACCGATGAAATGGCGGCGATCGCCCTTGAAGTTAAACCTGATTACGTGACGCTGGTGCCTGAACGGCGGGAAGAAGTGACGACAGAAGGCGGGTTAGATGTTGCCGGACAAGCCGGACGCATAACTCAAGTAGTGAATGAACTGCAAGCAGCCGGAATTCCAGTTAGCTTATTTATTGATGCAGACGTGGCTCAAATTGATGCCTCCGTGTTGTCTGGAGCCAAATTTATCGAACTGCATACTGGGCGCTATGCTGATGCCAAAGGGGAAGCACTCCAGCAAAAAGAACTAAAAGTGCTGGAAGAAGGGTGCAAACGGGCGATCGCCGCAGGGCT
>JBBSCL010000175.1:0-6584 GCA_038250345.1 Leptolyngbyales cyanobacterium | reverse complement strand
TCTATTCTATTGGAAATTTTTCTGGCAGCTAAGGAATGAGAATTAAATAAGTTCGAGATTTAGTAGGGGCGTAGCATTCGGTAAATAGTTCTGCTTGAGTTGCAAGGTTTTTGCCCGAATGCTACGCCCGTACAACTGCAATGTTCAATATTATTTAATCCATGATCCTAAGTAGGTAGTCATAAGTGTTAGAAGACTTTTGCTCTGCGCCAAAATTGACTGTGTAGTGGGGAGAAAGTTGCAATTGAGATTGGTTCAAGATCTCATACGATTAACGATTATGATTTTTAGTGGTAGAGGTATTATTTTATGCCGACCCTTGCAGAGTTGAGGGCAACCACAAGGAATTGCCCCCACAAGTTTCATTTCCAGCAAAAATGTCAAACAGCCCTCTCTTCAGTTAAGAAGCAGATAGCAGTCGGGAAATACATCCTTAAGCGCTAATGGTTGGCTCGTAGAGTAAATCGCGGGCTTTTGCCATGCTGGTCGCCAAACAGTCCATTTCTTCGCGGGTGTGCAGCGCGTTGACGGTAATCCGGACGCGAGGCTTGGCGATGAACCAAATGGGCGAAACCCAAACGCCATAGTCCAACAGGTCTCTGGCGTATACTTTGGGGTTGATTTCTGGAGGCAGCATGACGGGTACTACATTGGTTTCGCCGATCGCCATGAAATCGTATGCCTTGAGGCGCGATCGCAAATATTTTGTATTTTCCTGCAATCGGGTTACCCGTTCAGGCTGATCGCGCACAATCCGAATACTCTGCAACGCGGCGGCGGTTAGTGGCGGTGCTAAAGAGCAAGTGCCGATGGAGGTGGGCGATACATTTAGCAAGGGTTTGAGTTCGGCAATGTGGGTGCTAATTGCCGCTCCTACCGATGCCCCAAACTTGGAGAACGTCGTCATAATTAGCGGAATTACCCCACGATTGATTGCATCTTGAGGCTTCAGATCAAAATATTCATAAATGCCGCGTCCCGTAGCACCCAGCGCCCCACTCGCATGGGCTTCATCCATCACCAACACACTACCGGGATAATTCGACAGCAGGTTAATCATGTCGGGCAGCGGTGCAATATCGCCATCCATCGAAAACACCGCGTCGGAAACGACCATAATGCGATCGTCGGGGCGAGCATAGCGCTGAAGTTTACGGGCTAAATCTTGAACATCGCAATGACGGTAGGCGCGCACCCGCACCCGTGGGCTATGTCCAAACAGTTTGCCAGAACGGGTTCCCGCATTGGCGATCGCAGAAACAATACAGCCATGATTCAAAACATCCGTCAAAATCAGTGTTTCTTGCGTGTGCTGAAAGCCGGGTACCGGAATCGCCAAATGGCAGAAGGCATCCATCAACGCCTGCATTGCCATCCAGGCATTCAAAAATAGCTGTGTATGAGGTAAATGCTTAAACGCTGACACTTCATCTTCTAACTGACGATGCAAATCAATTCGACCGCTGAGAACGGAGCAGGAACTATTGGACGTTCCATACTGCAAAATAGAATCGATCGCCGCCTGTTTAACCGACTTGTCTTGAGTCAATCCCAAAACATCATTGCTGCAAAAGGTTAATACTACTTGGCGTTTACCCGTAGCATCCTCAATTTCAACAAGGTTGCCGTTTTTGCGATGGCAAATATATTCATCAGGATCAAGCCCGCTCTCATACCACCGTTGAACGTATTCTTTTACAACTTGCACAATTAACTCCTCTCACCTTCCTAGATAGCCTACCGCCTCTAGCTGAATAGTATAAGTTTCTCTGTCAATTACTTCTAGGCACAGCCATGCACTATGGATCTTTAGAGATTATCTGAAACTCCCTGTGCAGTCCAATTCTAACGCTCTCAGTTGAAGTTTTAAGCTAGGTTGATTCACTAGCCTGCGCTTAGATGCAAGACGGCTGCGATCGCTTTTTGTGCCCGTCAGGAGGCAAGGGGTCAGGGTTCAGGGGTCAGGAGCTAGAGTTTTCTCATCATCTGAAACCTGAAACCTAACACCCGAAAACCAAAAACCCGAAACCCGTTCGCGTAGCGTCTCCGTAGGAGTTACCCCGAAACCTGAAAAGCATTTCTGCATTTGCTCTTGCGCAACGCGGTTGAAGGAAGGATGATTTGGGAGGTAAATTTTTCTATGCAAGCATGACTCAGTTCACTCGGCGGAAGGTATTGCTAACTGGTTTAGCAGCGGGTACTGCCAGCGCGATCGCGGCTCAGCAGCATTCTACTCAAGCGGCTGAACCCCTTGCGGCACCTGCAAAGAGTAACGGGGAGCCACAAGGATCATATGCTCTGTTTGATTATGAGGGTGATCCAAATAATCCGCCTAAGGTTGAAGATGGCTTAGTTCAGCCGCCTCTTCCTTACGATCGCGCTCAATCAAAGCTGCTGATTCAGTGCTGCGACATTGCTTATGAGCAATTCTTCACAGGCATAGCAAACCCTGCCTACGATGGGTCGATTAAATCTCTCAAAAGCTACATGCCGCTGCTAGATGGCTATACTCAGGTTGCCAGTTTCAAAGCCCAAGATGACCTGCTGGGAATTTCGCTTCAGGGCACCGTGATTCCCGAAATTTTGAGGCAACTGCCCCTCGACGAAATTGAGCGCCGATTGCCCCAAGAAATTCGCGATCGCCTACCCAGAGCGTTGCAGCGAGTGGCTAATCCTAGAATGGTGTTTTTGGGCTTTGCCTTAACCTCCAAACAGGGCAGCATTATTGTGTTTCGCGGTTCTCAAACCTCTGATGACTGGATTACTAATCTCCAAGTTAGACAAACGGACTATGTGCGAGCGGGAGCACCAGCCGGCAGAGTTCACAGGGGATTTCTATCGTTTTATAGCAATGTACAAGCCCAAGTGCAGGCAGCAACCAAGCTATTGAATCCTGCTGCGCCTTGCTACCTGACTGGGCATAGTTTAGGCGGTGCCCTCGCCACTTTTGCCACCTCAGATTTAGCACTTTCTAACCTAAAACCCCAATTGCGGCTTTATACCTACGCCTCGCCTAGAGTGGGCAATCTCGCATTTGCTAAATTCCTGAGTGGGGCAGTCCCTAATATGTATCGGATTTTCAACCTAGCGGATTCGGTGCCAGAAGTGCCGCCTTCCAAAACTAGGAATACAGCGTTTCATCATGTCGGGCAAAACTGGTCTTTTCTTCACTACACGGGCGATGTTGCGCCCAATCACTTTACGAGCGTATATCGGGGTGCGATCGCCAAACAAATGGAAACCAATAGGCTCCCTGAGTTTCCAGTATGACATCCGAACAACAAAGACTGAGAGAAAGTAGTTTAGGTTGCTTTATCTCTCTTTTTGAGGATGGAAATTCAATCAAAACTAAGAATATTAGAGAGGCATAGCATTTATTAAGGTAATCAACAATGAACTATTTAAAAACTATTGCGATCGCTGGCATTACCAGCCTAGTTAGTGTCGCAGTCTTGACGAGCGTTCCAGCTAAAGCGCAAACCTGCACCGCCTTGCCAATTGTGGATGGTAAAGGAACTTTAGTAGAAAAATCAGTATCTCCTCCCGGCACGGGAATTACCCGGAACAACTGGAGTACTGATTTTGTCGTGCCCAGCAGCCAAAGTTTCAGGCGGTATGTGGCTAGAATTGTGCCCAAAAATGGGGGCGAATATGATCTTGCCATGTCTCTAAAATACAATAACGACACGGCAGACAAAGCTTTCATTCGGACGCTTAATTTGGCAGAAGGAAAGCCTTACACCATTCAAGGGGCATCGAGAAACAGCGCTACACCGTATCAGGTGAATGTGAGTGTTGGTGGTGTAAGAGCGATTGGGAATAGTTACACCGTTTCGATGTTGGGATGCAATTAGAGCAGCCTATGGATTGCGCTGATAACCCAAGAGTCGGATGGGGTATTGCTAGCACACCTGCGATCGCGTGAGCAACGATTACAGGGTGCGTTAGAAACCTAAAAGTTGAGCAAAGTCGAGCGGCTTGATTGATACAGAACTAAGACAAACAAATAGACAAATCAGGTCGCTTGAACTGCACTATTTTTAAGGAGTGGAAATCCTAATCGCTCCCGTTGTTGAAGATGAATCTGAGCAACTTGACGAGCCATAGTTCGGATTTTGCCAATGTAACGGGTGCGTTCTGTCACAGAAATTACCCCACGAGCATCTAGCAAGTTAAAGGTGTGAGAACACTTCAATACATGATCAAAAGCAGGTAGCACCAATTCTTTGCCAATTAACTGTTCAGCCTCTTTCTCATATAAAGAAAACAGCGTAAACAGCAGTTCAGGATTAGACGCTTCAAAATTATATTTCGAGCTTTCTATTTCACTTTGTAGATAAACATCTCCATAGGTCAGCGTGTCATTCCATCGAATATCAAAAATCGAATTAACTTCTTGAAGATACATAGTCAGGCGTTCCAGACCATAGGTAATTTCAATCGATACAGGGCGACAATCAATGCCACCACACTGCTGAAAATAGGTGAATTGAGTCACCTCCATCCCATCCAGCCACACTTCCCAACCAACCCCCCACGCACCTACCGCTGCATCCTCCCAGTTATCTTCCACAAATCGCACGTCATGCTCTTCTGGCAAAATTCCTAGCGATCGCAGTGAATCTAAATAAATCTCTTGAATACCATCCGGTGAAGGTTTAATTAAAACTTGATATTGATAGTAATGCTGTACCCTATTTGGGTTTTCTCCATATCTGCCATCCCCAGGACGACGGCAAGGTTCAATGTAGGCAACTGCCCAGGGTTCTGGTCCCAGTGCCCTCAAAAAGGTATGTGGGCTTTTTGTCGCTGCGCCTTTCTCGGTGTCGTAGGGCTGAACGATGAGACAACCGCGATCGCTCCAAAATTGGTTTAATGCAGTCACAACAGACTGAAAATTCACAGCTACTCTCCAATAGTCTTATTCATGCCTTTAATTTTCACGTAAAAGGCTCTACCTGTGACTTTATTTCTATTTTTCTTCGTCTCCCTAAATCCAACTGCGGGTTGGGTGAAGTGAGGAACTAACGCGATTGCAGATCAATGCCTGCGTTAAGCTGGGTTGGTTGCCTATTTTAACTTTGGGTGCGATCGCATCTGTATATTTCATGTCCCTAGACACTCCGCCAACTGCATCAGCATCCTTCCTAACAGCGCTCCAGCTTGGTAATCGGCAAATTTGGATTCAAGCCGCAGGGCGATCGCTGTGCCAAGTCGCTTCCGGCTTGATTTACTTTTACATCCCGCTGGTGTTCGTCAATCAGGTGGGGCTGTCGGCAACCTCGGTTGGCTTGAGCGTCGGCATTAGCTCCCTAGCTGGCGTTGCCGGACACTTGCTCGGCGGGGCACTAGCAGATTCGCCTCGATTTGGACGCAAAGCCACGCTGTCTCTTTCCGCTGGACTGGGTGTTTTAGTGTCTTTAGTGCTGGCAGTTACCCAAACTCTACCGATGCTGATTGTGGCAAGTCTGTTGCTGGGGCTAAGCGTCGGCTTTTACTGGACGGCGGCAGATGCGGCAGTGATGGATGTGACGCTGCCAGAAGAGCGGCATCAGGCGTTTGCCATCATGAGCGTGGCGGAAAATGTGGGCGTGGGGATTGGCATCTTGGGCGGCGGGGTGCTGTTGACGATCGCTAATCAGCGGCATGAACTGCTGTTTCTGGGCTGTGGGCTAATTTTTCTGCTGTTTTTAGTTTTGGTGCAAACCGCGATCGCTGAAACCCGACAGGTCACGACCGCACCACACACCCCAACCCAAGGTTTTTTGATTGCCTTGCAAGACAAAGCCCTGCTCACGTTCATTCTGGCAAATGTGCTGTTCACCACCTATGTAGCGCTCGTCACGACCACAGTGCCGCTTTATTTCACCAATTTTATTCCGGCAATGGGAGCCAATCCCAACGCATCGCTATCAAGCACCGCCAGCCTATTTACCTGGTGCTACATTGGCGTGGGAGCCGTGGCGCAACTGCCGATCGCCCAGGCGTTTAGTGCTGTCCCGCGTGTTCGCGTGTTGATGATTGCGATGCTGCTTTCTAGCTTTGGGTTTTGCTTGTTATGGGTGACTGGCACGTTTGCAGCCTATCAGTATTGGACAGGCGTGGCGGCTTTGTGTGTCATGGCGATCGCGTCCGTCACCTATAAGCCATTTGCCGCTGCGATCGTCTCAGAACTGGCTCCAGAAAATCTGCGGGGTGCCTATGTGGCAGTCAGTTCTCAATGTTGGGCGATCGGTTATTTTGTCGGTCCTTTGGTTGGCGGTTGGGCAATGGATCAGCCCGCAAGCATTGCTCACAAATTTTGGCTAGCAGTCGCCGCTAGTACCAGCGTTGGGCTACTCGTGTTGCGCCTATTTGAAACTCAAAGAATCAAGCTAGAGATTAAGAGCGAATAAAATAGTCAATCAGCTACAGCGCCTCATGAAAAGTCGGTATAGGGTTAAAAAAGTATTTTCTCAGGAGTAAAGCAGATTGGATGTTGATATCGCGATCGTGGGGGCAGGTATTGCCGGGTTGACCTGCGCTCAACAGCTACAGCAGGCAGGCTACCGGGTGGCAGTGCTAGAAAAATCTCGCGGAGTGGG
>JBBSCL010000174.1:0-6637 GCA_038250345.1 Leptolyngbyales cyanobacterium | reverse complement strand
CCCCATTTTGGCAAATAGGGCTTGTAGAATATTGAGCAGGCTACCTCTCTGGTGTTTGACGTAATATGCACCCTACAGACAGAGGTAGCTTTTGTCTAGATATCTTATTTTGCTCTCGAAAAACTGTCCGAAGTATTGTTAGTGAAATAACCCATGAAAGAATTTAAAAATGACTGCGACTGAAAACCTAAAACCCATCGATTCTTCTGGCGATCGCCAAGTTGGATCTCGTTCAGTCAGCGATCGCCTCGCTGCTGGAAAAGCGCTGCGCCAAACCCTCAAGCGCTCCGATCACGCTGCCTATCACCCACCCGCAAACCGCGAAGACCCGATCGCCATTCTGGAGGCTCAAGCAGAAAACCGCGTCGCAGATTTAGTGCCCATCCGCTATGCTCGAATGCTAGCCTCTCCGTTTGCCTTTCTGCGGGGTTCGGCAGCCGTTATGATCCAGGATATTGCCCCTGCCCCAACAACAGGCTTAACTGTGCAGGCTTGCGGCGATATGCATGTATCTAACTTTGGCGTGTTTGCCTCCGCCGAGCGCAGCCTGGTGTTTGCGATCAATGATTTTGATGAAACCTATATTGGAGCTTGGGAATGGGATCTAAAGCGGTTAGTGGCTAGTGCAGTGGTGGCGGGGCGATTTTTGGGGGGCGATCGCGTACTTTGTGAATCGGCGGCGCGATCGGTGGTGCAGTCCTACCGTGAACATCTACATCAATATGCCGACCTGGGTTATCTCGATCTGTGGTATGACAATATCACAGAAGCCGACTTGCTCCAAGCATTGCCCGCCCCATCTAAAGACAAAGCAAGCCAACTTCTAACAAAAGCCCGTCAGCGCACACATCTCCAGGTGCTAGAAAAAACGACTGACCTGATTGACAATCAGCAGCACATTGTCGAATCGCCTCCTTTAGTAGTCCGGATAGAAACGATCCGCCGTGGAGAACCGATTATTGAGACCATTGAGCAGCTAATCCAGGATTATCTTGCCTCTCTAAGCTCAGACCGCCGCTTTCTAGTATCGCGATATCGCATCCTAGATATTGCTCGTAAAGTGGTCGGTGTCGGCAGTGTTGGGACTCGCTGCTGGATTGTTTATTTGGAAGGCGTAGATGCCAGTGACCCGCTATTCTTGCAAATCAAGGAAGCCCAACCCTCAGTCCTGGCTCCCTACACGGAGACTCTCTGTAGCTATAGGTTGCCCGATAATCATCAAGGGCATCGAGTGGTGACAGGGCAGCGATTGATCCAGGGTGCGCCCGACATTTTTCTGGGCTGGGGCGAATTGGATGGGGTTCACTACTACATTCGTCAGTTGCGGGATATGAAAGGGGGAGTCAAGCTTGAACCCGGCAAGTTTCGAGTAGCGTCACTGCCAGACTACTGCGGGATATGTGGTTGGGCGCTGGCGTTGGCACATGCCAAGTCGGGTGATGCTGCGATGCTGGCAGGTTACATAGGCGAAAATGATGCACTTGATGATGCATTGGTAAAATTCGCCTTCGCCTATGCCGAGCAAACCGAGCAAGACTACGATCGCTTGGCAGCCGCAGCAAAACAGGGGCGCATTCAGGTTGCAAGCGAATTTTAACCCGAAGTCGCTCTGGCTATAGTGAACGTCTTCCTTAGATCATCTGGTCGCCTCTTCGCCCCTGACCCTATGAAAAAAGGTTTCGGGTTTCAGGCTTCGGGTTTCAGATTCATATCTGACCCCTGACACCTAGTCATATCGATTTCATATTTTTTTGCTCTACACTAATAACAACAGTCAATGTTCCTGTCGTCGGAAGAAGGAAATTTGATAATCCTGGCTGATGATTCTTGAATGAGTTGACGGCAATTTAAGGCAGTAGCTATGGCTAACAACCCAAACGATTACGATGGTAATGTACAGAATCGGCAAGACCTGATTCAAGATCAAGAAGCGTTCCTCCTACAGCAGGAAGAACGGCGCTTGAAAGCAGCCAAACGACGAGCCAAGTTTGGCTGGGTTCGCAACACTATCTTGCTTTTAGTTGGGGCGTTACAAATCTTGCTAGGGATGCGTTTTTTTCTGCGACTGGCTGGCGCGAACACCGAAAATGCTTTTGCCCAATTAATCTACAACCTGTCAGATCCGTTTATCGCACCCTTTGCAACTCTGTTTATTAGTCCTGTGAGGGGCGGCGGCAATTTCATTTTGGATGTGAATGTATTGATTGCCATGGCTGTTTATAGCTTGTTGGGCTGGTTAGGAATCGCGGTTATAACTTACTTCCAGGGGCAAGAACCCTATCGCCGATGATTGGGCGTTGATAGTGCGCTTCACCTGGAGAAATGCTTTACGCGATCGCTTTCTTGGCACCAAAATTAGCCCATTCTAAGCATTTGTTACCATAGGATTAGCATAGGCGAAAGTGAGTTTTTCCAAGAAACCATCTTGTGCAGTTGTCACGATTAAATGACCGATTTAATCCATTGTTTTTAGTGCTTCAAACTGCTGCCAGCACAGGTACAAGGCTCGTGGAACATGAAAGCAACCCTTCCATTTACCGCCTTTCAAACTCAGCAGCACTTCTCCCCGTCGATTGAGATAGCCAAACCACTCGCCATACTCCGGGTCAGCAAAGTGTGACCAAGTGTAGTCATGCAGGGTTTGATACCACGTCCAGCAGGCTTCATTTTGGGTGAGGCGATAGCCCATTGCCAGCGCCACCAGTGCCTCTAAATGCACCCACCACAGCTTTTGATCCCATTCCAATTGTTGAGGCGGATGCCCTTGAGAATCCATAAAGTAATAGAGTCCGCCGTAGGTTTGATCCCAAGCGCTGTTGAGAATAGTCAAGATGACATCAACTGCTTGGTGAATAGTGGATGAGTCATTACGTCGTTGGGCAATATCCATAATGAACCACATCGCTTCAATGCCGTGCCCAGGGTTGAGTAGCCTTCCCTCAAAGCAATCTACTAGGGAACCATCGATCGCAACATTTTCGATCATCAAGCCACTCTCTTGATCCAAAAAATCGGTCATCACTTCCTGCACCGTGGCAGCCAAAACTTTCTCTAGTTGATCATCGGGCAATAGCCACTCCATTTCTAGCGACAGGTTAGCTAAAATCATCGGCACTGCTAAAGATTTCATGGGGCGAGTGCCGGGATAGGCTTTGGTGTACTTGCCTTTAGGATTGTCTTGCCGCCGCAACACGTTGTCATATGCCTGAAGCGCGATTTCCTTTGCCCACAATTCGCCCGATGCCAAGGCATATTTGCTAAATGCCATGGCGGCGAAGCAATCGGAGAAGATGTTGTAGGGCTGAATGAGCGGATTGCCTGCGCGATCCAGAGAAAAATACCAATTGCCTGCGCTATCTCTACCGTATTGAGCGAGAAATTGAGCACCATGAGTGGCGATATCCAACCAGTCTGCTCGGTTTTCTAACTGATTGTATAGGGTAGAGAACATCCACAGTTGGCGATTTTGCAGCCAGATAAATTTGTCGGTATCGTAAACTTTGCCTGCGCGATCGAGACAGGTGAAGTAGCCGCCGTATTCGTGATCAAGCGAATGATTTTGCCAAAAGGGGATGACATCGTTGAGCAGAGCATTTTTGTATTGACTGGCGTATTGAGCCGCGATCGCTTGAACATCGTGCGCCATAATTTTTTGCTGATTCCGTTTTTGAATGGGAAGCGCGTTCATTATCACCTTGTCGGTTGATGGTAACCACTATTCTGCTAAACATTTGCCTGTTGCGATATATCGCGATATATCGTTATACTGAATTCAGTTGATTTTGGATTGATAAATAATGAAAAATTTTCGGAACTATATGGCAATGCCAATCTGGGCAGAAGTTGGGTTTGAGCCAGTGGCGGTTAGCCATCGCTTTTGTCATGGAAAATTCCGCGATCGCCCATTTGGCAAGCATCACGGACGGCATCAAGATGAGGATTTTTTGGGCGATCGCCCAGATGATAGCCGCGTTCGCCGGGGTGATATCAAGTTCATTTTGCTGGAGCTGCTGTCTGACCATCCCAGCCACGGCTATGACTTGATCAAAGAGATGGAAACTCGACATGGCGGAGTTCGCCGCCTCAGTCCGGGTTCGGTCTATCCCACGCTGCAAATGCTTGAAGAAGGCGGCTTTTTGACCAGTGAACCAGATGGTGGCAAGCGCGTTTATACCATTACCGATGCGGGTCGGCAGCTTTTAGCCGATCGCAACCAACAAGATAGTGGCTCTGCCAATCCTGCAAGAGAGGCTGCGGCAGGCAAGTCTCAGGCGTTTATGGAGTTACGAAATACGGCGACGGAGTTAGCAGCGGTGGTAGCTCAAGTGGCGCGGAGTGGCGATGTTGAGCGGATGAATCGAGTCCGCGACTTGCTAGACCAGGTGAAGCGAGATATTTATGCAATCTTGGCGGAGCGATGATTTGGCAGCAGGCAGGGAATAGGGGCAATTCAACTCAAGATTTAGAATTTCAACTCAATGTGCAGCTAATTTGCCCACCCTGCACGAAGCAGGCTCGTATTCTAAGGAGAAGGGCTTTCAGCCATTTCCAGTTCCCTCTCCTGCTGGGAGAGGGCTAGGGTGAGGGCAGTCTTTACAAGGGCAGTCTTTGCGTTGGTGCCAATATGCCCTACCTCTAATGAACTGGAACCACGATCGCTCCTTCCGGCACAATAGGAAGCGGGCTAACAGGCTGCTCGATCACCATCGGTAAGGGTGCTTCAACCATAGCTGGAGTCGCGGGTCTTTCTTGAGCAGGGTGAGGCTGTTCCACTCTTGGCGAAGGGGTTGGAGCAGAGGGCGCTGCATCACCTGAACCGCTATAGGAAGGGGCAGAGTAAGCAGGGGCGCGACGACGATAGGAGTTGCTGGCATAGGGCGATCGCACACGGCGACGGTAAGTATAGCGCTGATTGGAGTCAGCGGAGGGACGGCGGCGCACATATCGGCTATAGTCCGAGGAATCGGCAGGCTCGGCATCATCAGAGTCATCTGTAGAATAATCAGAATAATCAGTGTCTCTGGCAGATGCAGGTGTGAATTGAGCATCGGTGGGCGGTTGTTGTGCCGCAGATGGCGATTGCATCACAGGTGCCGGAGTTGGCTTGACCGGAGTAGTTGGCTTGGGTGGCAAAATCGCCACGGGGGGTTGTAAGGCAGCAATCTTGTTTTGGTTTGGCAACGCTACTTGAAACCCTTGAAATAATTCACCGGTTGCGATCGCACTCACTTCTTGCGGCAGCATCAGCCGCACCGGACCAATTTCATCGCCAGTCCAGTTCACCGTCACCTTTTGATTGGGCTGAAGCGAAACCGCGCCCACCGCAGGATTGCTAGGAATAGACAAATCGACTTGACCCGACAGCACCTTCACTTCTGCTAAATAGCCCAAGCGTTCCACGGTATAAATTCCGTTAGCGCTAGAAACCGCGATCGCCCCAATACATGCCTGAGAACCCGCAATCACCGCTTTCCCGGCTCCCAATTGAAAACAATCATTCCGCAGAATCAGAGATGAATTTGCCCCTAGTCGAGCAGCGCCAGTCGCTTCTTGGATGCCAACGCGACTCGATTGGGGCGTAATCAACTGCTGACCGGAAGTGATGGAGTTGCCTTTTTCAACTTTTTGGTCATCTATTTGCGCCCCTGCCGCATTGGGTAGGGTGACAACTTCAGATATTTTGACCTGACGCAGGGGCGGCGCTGCATAGGATAAGTACATGAATGCGATCGCCAATCCCAGCCCAATTCCCACTAAACTTAAGCGAAAGACCCACTTGACCGAGCTTCTAGATAGCCATAGACGCTGATTGATAACCATAGTAACTGCTCAATAGTAGGTAGATTTAGATCAATTTTTCGTGAGCATTTAGCCTCTCTCCGGATAACTACGACGTAAAAGCGTTGTATTGGGTTCAAGACTTTATAAAACGTTTCACTAAAATGCCTATGTTTAGCTCCATTGTTTCAGCAGACTGGTTGCAGGATCACCTGCATGACCCACAAGTGGCGATCGCCGATTGCCGCTTCAACCTGATGCAGCCCCAGCTAGGCGCACAGCAATATCAGGAAGGTCATATTCCAGGTGCCTATTATCTTGATTTAAATCAAGATTTATCTAGCCCCGTTGGCATTCACGGGGGGCGACATCCCTTGCCCGATCCAGATGTGTTTGCCAACAAGCTCGAAACCATAGGCATTCATTCTGAGCCGCCAGCAGGTCCCACTTTGATTGTGGCTTACGATGATTCCCGCTTGGCGTTTGCGGCTCGTCTTTGGTGGTTGCTGCGATATTTCGGACACGATCGCGTTGTCGTGTTAGATGGCGGCTTGTCAGGCTGGAAAGACTCTGGCTACGAGGTTTCTAGTGATTTTCCACCGACTAAAATCGGCAATTTCATCCCAGCGATCCAGTCCAATTTGGTGTTGACCATCGGTCAGGTAGAAGCGCGTAAAAAATTGCCAACCGTGGCATTGGTTGATTCGCGTGAAGCCGATCGCTATCGTGGCGAACGAGAACCGATCGACCCAATTGCCGGACATATTCCAGGAGCCGTAAACTACCCCTGGCAAGAGGTTACAAATACTGACGGATATCTGCGATCGCCCCGTGAGCAACGTCAACGTTGGCAAAGTTT
>JBBSCL010000173.1:0-6642 GCA_038250345.1 Leptolyngbyales cyanobacterium | reverse complement strand
TCTTCACTCAGGCGATCGGCGGGGGCATCTAGAATCAACACACCTTTTTGTTTCAGCTTTGCTAGGGCAAGTTGCCGCTGTGCCAACAAATCCAAGGCAACAGCACGGGCGTAAGCGTCGGGAACGGTGGTTGTAATCCTGTGGGCTTTGACATCCACCTGAGGATCGCGCAGGGTGACGCAAAAGGGGAGGTGGCGCGGAGCCAGCCGAGTCATGGCAGCCAGCAATTCTGCCGAGGCGATTTCGTCGATCACATCGGTGATCAGCACGACGAGGGCGCGTCGAGTTTGGCGGGTGGCGATCGCGCTTACGGTTCCCAGATAATCGGGTTCCAACAATTCAGGCTGGATTGGGCTAAGCCGCTCTAGAATCTTTGGCAGTTGAGTTTGACCCCGCTCTGGCGGAATCCAGGTGTGGATCTGGCGATCGAACACGCCTACACCCACGCGATCGCCCCGCTGCAACCCTGCCACCGCCAAAGACAACGTAGCATTCAGCCCCCAATCAAACCGCGCCAAGCCTTTCACCTGTGCCGTCATCAACCGTCCCCGATCCAGCAGCACAATCAAGGTTTGCTCTTGCTCTGGCTCCAGCACCCGCACCACCATTCGGCTACGTCGCGCCGTTGCCTTCCAATCAATCAAACGCGGGTCATCGCCACTGACATATTCGCGTAATTCCGAAAACTCGGTGCCCATGCCGTGCCGACGCGACTGCCGGATGTTGCCCGTGGTTTGCAAGGTTAGCCGAATCGAGAGCGATCGCAGCCCAATCAAATCGGGATAAACTGCGATCGTCTGGCTTTGGGGAATCTTCCAATCGTGCCAAGCCAAGCCCCACCGCCCCAACTGTCGCACCTGAATATCGCCCCATTCATATTCGCCCCGCTTCGACGGGAACGCGGTGTAGGTCAACTCTTGGGTTTGTTCAGCCGGCAAGTTCAAATACAAAATCCCTTCAGAAGTGGAAAACGACTGAGGCGCATAATCCCGAATTTGCAAGATTGCAGGCTGTTTCCCCGATCGCACCGTCAGCCGCACCGGATTCTCTCGCCCGATGGAGAGCCGCTCCAAGCGATCGCGCGTCACCGTCACCCGATTTGCCCTACCAGTCAGCCCATCCAGCACCATCAACCCCAACAACAACACATCAAAGCCCAAGGCTAACCAGATGGAAAATCCTAGAAAACGCAGATTGATTAAGTTACTGCCCACAGTGGCAATTCCTAATGCGATCGCAGTTCCTAAAAGCAGCAACCAATAAACACGACGAGAGGGAATCATGAAAGCAAAGGGTTAAGAGGCTTTTGAAATACTTGTAAGAGATAAATTAGATAAATTTCCTACTTTTTACACTAAGTAGGCGGCTTGAATTAAACATAAGATCCATAACCCTAAAAGCCTTACCTGCTCTGAAAGCGTCTTCAGTTTAATTCCGGCTTCCTACTTATGTCGCTCAGATACTCTCTTTCAAATCCTTCATATATTATCCTCAAAATTTTTCTCTATCTTCAGACTCCTCAAGCTGTTGAGCCAGTTTCAAAATTTTTGCTTTAGAGATTGATTGAACTTTCGTATTAATGAAATAGGCTCTCCCGGTAGCACGGTCATGACTTTTTCTAATCAGAAAAGCAAGCTAGTAGCCGTTCACGAAAATTGTTGAAATTCACGAATCCATAATCAATCAATCATAATCATCCGCGTCCTGACCTGATCTACTTCCGAAATACGGGCAGCGTAAAGTGAAAGCAACTGCCCTGATTTGAGGTAGAGTCTACCCAAATTTGCCCGTAATGGGCGCGAATGATCCGCTGACACAGAGATAGCCCAATCCCGTAGCCTTCCTTATCTTCATCTCGTTTGAGGCGAAAGCGCTCCTCAAAAATTCGCTCTTGATTTTCAGGGGGAATGCCGGGTCCGTTATCTCCTACGCTAATCTGCACTTTTTGGGTGGTGCGATGCAGAGCGGCAAGCTGAATGGTGCCGCCCGGTGGCGTGTACTTCACAGCGTTATCCAGCAGGTTGATTAAGACTTGGCGAATGCGTTCTCCATCTGCCCAGATCGTGGGCAAATCTGAGGGAATATCTGTTTCAACCTGCTGAGATTTTTCTAGAAAACGGTCTTGCAAATCATTTAGCACCTCTAAGCATAAAGCAGCTAAATCAAGCTTGTGAGGGTGAATTCGCGCATCCGAGCCAATGCCCCGCGCCGACTGCAAAATATCAGTAATCATCCGATCCATTACCCGTGTTTGAGTTCGAGCATGGTTAAGCAACCGCGCCGTTAGCTGGGACGTTAGGTGCGACTCTGCACCATCTTTAGAGTTGCAGCCCCTTTCCAATGTCTCTAGCGCGATCGAAGTTGCCGTTAGAGGGTTGCGTAAATCATGCGCCAACATTGCCAGAATTTGATCTTTGAACTGAAGCTGATGCTCTAGATCCTCTTTTTCGCGCTTCAGCCGAAAGACTTCATCGGAGAGCCGAATCAATTCGGTCGATCGCGTCACTAAATTAAATGAAGCTGAACTATCAAACGCATCTTTAAGACTCCGCAAAGTAGAAGCCTGCTCAATTTCAGTCGATGGACTGCGCGATTCTAAATTTGTGGCAGGTGCATTGCCAAATGATGATGCAATTCCATCTGCGGTTTGAGGAGTGACAGCGGCAATTTCAAGCGCCAGGGTTTGCTTGAGCGATCGCACCTCCATTGCACCAGCATCCGCAGTGGTAGCCAAATATTCCGCCACCGACCGCTGCCAATGAATCCACCAATGTTGCAACTGCTGCACCAAAGTACTGCCTGCAAGCGTTTGGCGAGGTTCTGGATGGATTTTGATCAAGGCGGGAGTAGCAATCAGGCGAAAATACTCAGCCAAATAAGGCTGCTCACTCACATCAATAATTTGAAGTTCAAACTCGCACTCCTTCCGTAACTCCTTAAGAGCGGTGCGAATCTGCCGAACTTGCTCCTTAGAACTGGGTCGTTTATCAATAAACAGCAAGAGTTGCAGCGGATAATCGGCAATATTTGGCTGATCCGAGTTTGCCTGCATTCGATGCCTCTACAGCTTTGAACCACTCACTAAGATGGGTTAGCCCTTACGGTTTAACGCATAAATATAAAGAAAACATTACGCTAGAAAGTAACATGCTGCTAAACATAAGTTTCTGAACCTTAACAGACCGTATTCCATCTTTATATTTTATGAGCTAGCTGTTTGATTGTTTTCTCTCTTCAAGGCTTTTCTCTTTATTTTGAAAACATCGAATGAATCCGCAGGGGCGGGTCTTGTGCCTGCCCACGGGATTGATGGCACCCACAAGAGGTGCCCCTACTAGACTAATGTTGAACCTTTGATTGCCGATTTGATAATCAATTGGGAACTAACGCAGTCCTTTAATCCGAAATAGGAAAAATAAGGTTGCCTGCTGATCACTAAAGTTGTTGTCGCTCATGAGTATTAAGCTTTTGCTACCGTCGGGTAGTTGAGGTCCAAAAGCGATGCCTTCCAAATTGTCGAGGGGAACCCCTAACTGGTTTAGATCCAGCAACAGCTTTTTACGAATGGGCTGCACTCCCGGAATTTGCCCCTTTAAGCTCTCAATGGTTGTGGTGTCGCTGGCACTGCCCATGCCTAATTGAAACAGCTTCACGCCAAAACCATTGCTGCCAAACGATCGCTCAATGCTGATAAAATGCCCGCCCTGGTCGATCGCCAGCATATCCGTTAACCCATGAAATAGGGCACCCTCTGGCGGCGGCTCCATTTCATACAAATGTTCCGATATCAATAGAGAGTAGGTGGGATCGAGAGAATAATGCAAAACGCGATTGCGGCTGGCTCCTTGCTGCGGATGCTCTGGACTGGCATCTTGCATCAGCGCCGACTCGGTTGCAGTGAATAGGCGAAAGGGTTCGATCGCAACAGTACTGCCGCCACTCATATTTAACGTTAAGGATTCAAAGCCCAGATTATCGCCTACGCCTTGAGTTTGTTTGCCGTTTTCAGTTTTGGGCAAGTAGCGATTGGGAATAGCCAAACTCCGTTTCCACTTCCCGGTTTTCAGGTCAAACTCGCGCACAAACGGAGCAATTCCTTTCGGAGCAATTCCCTCACTCGCAATAAACAGCGTCCCCAATGGAGACAACACAATCCCTTCAGGATCAACCTCTCCTTTGGCGTAGGGCTGACCCGCTTCATCGGTGATGAATGTGACACCTGTGACATCAACCTGTTTAATCTTGGGTGCTTTGGGGTTGGCGGCATCCAAGTTCAGTTTCAGCGTATAAAATCGCGCTGGAGCAAATTCGCTGCGATCGTCCGAGATGGCGTACACCAGGTTTCGCTGGCGATCGTAAGTGAGGGATGATAAACCACCCACGGGCGTATTTTGAAACTTTTGCTTGGGTAACTTATAGCTGCCCAAAAAATCGAGCGATAGGTCGAGAAATAGCCGTTGCTCTGCGCTCACTTGGGGTAAGTCACAGCCAGCCAGCAGTGTGGATAGTGAAATGACGCAGGTTAATAGAAAGGCAGCGAGTTTAAATCGACGATCGCTCACAAGTTTTCTCCCAATGGGTCAGCTTCAGCTCTTTAATTATCAGCGATCTCGACAGTTGCCCCGCTTGATTTTGCAAAAGAACCGCCAAAGGCTGGTGAACTCCAAACCTCGAACTCTCTACCCCGGACTTCCACCCTTCTTCGCACAATCTTTAGATAGTTTGTAGTGCTATTTGCCAATCCTAAGAAAATATAACTATGACAATGGGTGCTTTATGAGGCAAGATCAGTACTCTGAAGATCGATATAACAGTCCACATAAAGATGATCGCCCAAATTCTCTAGAGAGTGCTGTTGTCCGCTATGACTCACTATTGGCGAATCAGCCCGATCTGTATGAAATCTGGACTTATCGCGGCTATGCTTTGGAAAATTTAGGTCACTACCGTGAAGCGATCGCCAATTTTGATCAGGCAATCAAAATCAATCCGGATTACGCGCTGGCATGGCATGGACAGGCGATCGCGTTAGTCAGTTTAAGTTGCTACGAAGAAGCGCTAATCAGATTAAATAAAACGATTAAACTCACTCCCAAAAATACTCAAGCTTGGTACAACCGGGGAAATACTTTAGTTTTTTTGCATCGCTATGAAGAAGCACTCACCAGTTTCAATCGGGTAATTGAAATTACGCCGGAAGACTATAAAGCGTGGTATCACCGAAGTAAAGTACTCGCAAATTTGGGCTATCAGTATGCAGCATTGGCGAGTTTAGACAAAACTCTGGCAATTAATCCTCAATGTTACTATGCCTTGAATTATCGTGGAACCGTATTAAAGAAGCTAGGACGGTATGAAGACGCGATCGCTAGTTTTGATGAAAGCTTGGAAATCAAGCCGAACCATCCAGATGCTTGGTACAACAAAGCCCGCTGCTATGCTTTATTGGGTAATTTAGAAACCGCATTGAACTATCTATATCAAGCCCTAAAATTGAATCCGACGCTATATCGAGCGATCGCAAAAATTGATTCTGACTTTAACGCTCTGCACCACAATCCTCGTTTTTGTAGTTTGATCAATCCTGTTCAATCCGTACATGATAATCAAGCCGTTTCTCTGACTACAAGCGGCACCCAGATGTCGGTTTGATTGGGCAAACTCGTTTAATCAAGGGTGTTTTTCGCAAATCCAACTCTTTCAAATTGGGTAGTTTTCCTAGAGCGCTAACATCGCTTACCCGTGTGTTGTAGAGGTCAAGTTGAGCCAATGGTGCGATCGCGCTGAGTGGGCTAATATCCGCAACTCGTGTGTTAAACAATGCCAGCGACTTCAGCTTAGTGAGCTTACTTAAAGCACTGATATCCGAAATTGGATTATTTCCGAGCAATAAATTACTCAGATTAACTAACAAGCTAAGCGGGCTAATATCAGATATTTTATTTTCAAATAGTGTTAAAGATTCAAGATTAGTCAAGTTTTCTAATGGTGCCAGATTAGAAATTTTATTTTCAAATAATACTAACGTTTTTAAATTAGTCAACAACTTAAGCGGACTCAAATCCTCAATTTGATTGTCATAAAGCGACAGAATCCGTAAGTTTGTCAACGAGGCTAGAGGACTTAAATCAGAAATTTGGTTGTTGTATAACGCCAATGTTTCCAATTTTTTGAGAGAGTCTAATGCGCTAATATCAGTAATTTTATTTCCATAAGCCAATAGGTTCGTTAAATCCTTTAAAGATTCAAGGGGACGCAAATCTTCAATCTTATTCGTATCCAAAAGCAGAGTTCGCAAATTAATCAGAGTCGCCAACGGGCGCAAGTCAGAAATTTGATTGGCATCCAAAGAAAGCCAAGTGAGGCTAGTTAAGCGAGTTAAGGGTTTGAGATCAGAAATTTTATTGTTATTCAGAATCAGCGTTTGAAGATTGATCAATGACGCAAGCGGGCTGAGGTCGGTAATTTCGCTGCCTCCCAAAAAAAGTGCCGTCTGATTGGAAAGCTGCTGATCGGCTTCCTGACAATCGGCTGTGTTTGCCATTTCCATCAGCAAGCGAACGGTATATTGGCTTGCAGCAGGCAAAGAGGCTTGATTTTTACACCAATCTGCGAACCTTTTGTAGTTGAGGGTAGCTGAGG
>JBBSCL010000172.1:0-6649 GCA_038250345.1 Leptolyngbyales cyanobacterium | reverse complement strand
CACTGATCACCACAAAGCGGACATCGCCACGGGGCGGGTTAAACAAGCCTTTGGCACCTGCACTTGCCGCGATCGCCACTGTCTCCGGCGGAATCGGGATAGCAGCAGCTTGGGGCGCAGATTGGGAAACCGTTGTTGTAGTAGACGGTTCAGCTTGGGGCATTTGAGCCTGACACGCATGGAGGGTTAAAGTTAGCCCTAACCCAAACACAGCCGCAGATAAAAGAGAGAGGAGCGATCGCCATAGAGATCGGTTTACGAATCGCCAACGCATCACGGCACACCAGAAATTTCACGCATACCATACCGCATAAGCGAGTCTTTGAGTTGCATTCTTATCTCACATTTTCATTTCAAGTAGAGCGTGAAACCTGGGACAGCTTTACTTTGAAATAGTAGTAGGATGGGCGGTGCCCACCCCACCGTTACTTTGAGCCTACTACTAGGAGATTTTAGAGAAACCTAATCTTAGCAATCGTAATAGGTGTAACCCGTGAACCAGGAACCGCTACGACAAACTTTAGGGCTAGTTACTGCTTCAGCAATCATTAGAAAGAGTTTAGCCGCTACTTCAGAATTCTTTTTCTGGATGGCACGTTGTTCCGCAATATAAGCTTTTTGTTCCTCTGGAGAAAGACTCTCAAAGTATTTCTGGCGACGGTCGGCTTCTAGTCGCTGCCTCTCAGTCGCCTCTTTTCTAGCCACTTGTAGTTCTTCTTGGCGCTTTTTGGAAGCTTCAAGGCGTTCCTGTCTTTCCTTCTCTTGCTGCTCTCGGCGGACTCGTTCTTCTCCTCGACGCTTCTCCTGCTCAACTATGTCAAGACCGCGATCAATTGTGCGAATTACATCACCAAGACCAAATGCTAACTGGACGGTTTTGGTTGCACTGGATAAAGACAGACTCGACGAAGATTGATTAGAATCGCGATCGAGTATCTGATTTGCGGCTAAACAGGGCGCAATGCTAGAGAGCGAAACCAGGGCAAGACTTGTTAAACTAACAATGCATTTCATAGAGTCGTATTCCTTCCTGCGAAAAGTACTGAGGGTGCTTAAGATTTGGACATTGACGCTACTATCGCCGCTAGCCTGTAGGCATCGCACCGAGCGTTATATTTACTCTAACGGCAAGATTAGCTTGAATTATGCAAATAAACTATGCCAGGTTGAAAAATAACAACTCCGCCCTTGAGTGATATCTGCGTCCTGCTAAGGTTTGCCCACCCCTCCTCTTGCTGCTTTTCCTTTGGCTTCACTATGAATCTTTAGAGGGCGATCGCTCTTATTTACAGCTTGATATCAAGCTTCATATCAAGTAGAGGGTGAAACTTGAAGCGGTTCTGGCTGCAAAAAGCCTGCGGTGACGCAATCATCTAATAGTTGCTGGACGAATACCCACAACTCCGGGGCACCTGCCGCGATCGGTGCCATGCGCTGAAGAACGCGATCGCGAGTAATGCCGTTGGCTTTCCAGGTGCCGCCTTGGGTTTGCTGATTGTTGAGCAGCGGTTGCAAGCGATCGAGAGAGCAAGCAAACAGAGCATCAGGAGTTTGCTGGGCTTCAAATTCTTCCCACAGCGATCGCAGGTCTGCTGCCTGATCGGGTGGCAATAATCCAAACAGGCGATCGGCGGCTTCAGTTTCGCGATCGGTCTTGCTGGCGTTGTGCTGCATGTCATAACAAAAAGTGTCACCCGCATCAATTTCCACCAGATCATGCACCAGCAGCATTTTGATCACTCGCAGCACATCTACAGGCACCGGGGAATATTCCGCCAACACGATCGCCATTAGGGCAATGTGCCAGGAATGTTCAGCGCTATTCTCTCGCCGCGACGCATCAGTGAGCAATGTTTGCCGCAGCACGGTTTTGAGTTTGTCTAGCTCGATCACAAACTGAATTTGTTGGGCGAGTCGAGCCGTATTGGTTTTAGGCAGAGTATCCATTGATTGCTTATGCTTCGTCACCGGGATAGGGCGTGAGGATTTCTACGCCGCCTTCCACTACGGCGATGGTGTGTTCGGCTTGGGCAGAAAGCTTGCGATCGAGGGTGAGCGCTGTCCATTCATCCGCCATGATCTCGACTTCCCAAGTCCCTACATTAATCATGGGTTCGATGGTGAACACCATACCGGGACGCAGCCGCAAGCCCTTACCGCGATCGCCATAGTGAGGAATTTGAGGAGCCGTATGAAACACATTGCTAATGCCATGCCCGACAAAATCTTGCACCACCGAAAAGCCTTGTGCCTCAGCATATTCCTGAATGACTGCGCCAATATCGCCCACTCTGGCATTGGGTTTCACGGCTGCAATTCCCAATCGCCGACATTCGTTAGTCACCTCAACCAGCTTTCTGGCAACGGGAGCAGGTTCGCCCACAAAAAACATTTTGGAGGTGTCGCCATGATAGCCATCTACAATCAGCGTCACATCAATATTCATGATGTCGCCTTCCTTAAGAATTTCCTTGGCATTGGGAATGCCGTGACACACCACTTCATTGACGCTTGTACAGATCGACTTCGGAAAGGCAGGGCGATCTTTGTCGCCGCCATAGCCAAGGGGCGCACTTTTGGCACCATGCGCTTGAGTCCAGCGTTCCGCTTCGTTGTTTAATTCCAGTGTACTAACGCCCGGTTTGACGAAGGTGCTGAGGTGATGCAAGAGCTGACCTGCCAAATGCCCTGCTCGGCGCATTTTGTCAACTTCTCGGCTAGATAAAAGAGTAATAAGTTCGCGTGCCATAGAGTCCTATTTTATCGGGAAAGGTTCATTCTTGGGGGAGTTTGGCGGAAACTATTAAAACATACTGAGGCGGCATTGAGTAGAATATTGCAAGCAAGGTGTTCGCGCCAAAGGTGAGGTATTGAAGTGGATGAGCTGAGGACGGCATTAGAGTTGGCAACGGATGAAGAATTGCAGGATTTGACGGAGATTCTATTTCGCCCCAGGTTCAATCCATTGGATTATCTCAGGCTGGCAGACCCACTGGATGTTCAAAGTCGCGATCGCGATGGCTGGCTGGATGCGCTGGAAGATCGGTTTCGCTATCTGGCGGCGGATGGGCTGACGGTGATTAGTCAAAAAACCAGTCAATTGAGCTATCGCCAAATCTTAATTCAGGTCTGTCGCCATCTACGGTTGCCTTACAAAATGTCGATGTCTACGGTGGATTTAGAAGCAGAAGTGTTTCTAGGATTGTTAGAACGGGCATGGAAGCAGTTACCAGCGGCAGAGAAAGGGGAGTTTACTATTCAGCTTAAACACTCGCTGACAAAGTCGCAACTATTGCCCCAGTTACCGCTGGCTGTCCAGCAAGATCCCATGAGTTTGGTGGTTAAAGGCAGCACCGCGATCGCGGTCACCTCTGTTTTACGCCCGATGTTGATGCAGTTGATTGCTCGACAGTTTGCGGTCTATGTTGCCCGTTATCAGGTGGCACAAGCTGCTGCGTTCAGTGGAGCGATCGCCACTCAACTGCAAAACGCCTTGGCAGTTCAAACGGCGCGTCAAGGAATGGCGCTGAGCACTGCCCGATACGCCACGGTGCGCGGCGTTTTTGCCTGTTTAGGTCCGGCATTGTGGATGTACTTTTTTGCCGATCTGGGCTGGCGATCGGTCTCTAGTAACTACGGACGGGTGATTCCCACGATTTATGCCCTCGCCCAAATTCGCTTAACCCGTGCAGAGTGCTTTGAATTTGCTTAGTCGCTTGCCCAAAAAGCTGCTTCACTTTCAGGTTCATCCTGATCCATCCCTGCAATTTGCTTGGACAGTTGTGCAGGCAAGCCTGTTGGTATTGCCATTCAGCGCCTTGTTTGGCTGTGTGGGAATGATGGTAGCGGCGATCGCCATCTGGCGGCAGCAATCCACTCAAATCATGGCATTCCGCATCAACCAAGGGTTTGCCCTGCTTGCTGGATTAATGGTGCTAAGCGCCGCAGTTGCCGAACACCGTGGCGCTGCATTTTTGGGTTTGTTTAATTTTTTACCCTACTTTTTTTGCTTTGCCAGCTTGAGTCCGCTGATGCAAACGCCCGTTCAACTTCGCCGCTTAGGCTGGGTGCTAGTAGTGCCATCGGTGCTGGTCTGCTTGATTGGCTATCTGCAAATGCTGTTCTGTTGGTTGGGATATCAGCAATTCTTGCATATTCAAGTGCTGTGGATTGTAATTGACTGGCAGTACGACTTGAAGGGCACACCACCCGGTCGGATGTCTGCGGTGCTGACTTACGCGAACGTATTGGCGAGTTACTTGGTGATCACATTCAGTTTGGGCTTGGGCTTTTGGATCGAGGCGATTGGGCGCAGTCGGCGGCTAGGTTTTGGTGCGTGGAATCGGGAAACGACGCGATGGGCGGGATTGCTGCTGCTGAATGTGGGAGCGCTGATTTTGACGAATTCGCGGAATGCTTGGGCGATCGCGGCGGGTGCCTGCTTGATTTTCGCAATTTATGTGGGTTGGCGTTGGCTGATTGCGGCAGTCGGGTTTGTCGTCGGCGCAATCTTAGCCGCCGCTTTTGGACCCGCGCCCCTACAGCCGCTGATCCGAATCATCATTCCTGCTTTTTTCTGGGCACGGGTGACGGATGATCTTTATCCCAATCGTCCCGTTCCTACCCTCCGCACGACTCAGTGGGGGTTTTCCTGGTCGCTTATGCAGCAGCGCCCAATTTTAGGCTGGGGCTTGCGAAACTTCACGCCGCTCTATCAAGCTGAAACAGGCTTTATTTTGGGTCATCCTCATAACTTGCCGCTAATGCTGCTGGCGGAAGTGGGCATTCCGGCAACCCTGCTGTTTTTAGGCTTAGTCGGTTGGGTCTTAGCTGAAGGAATTCAATATTGGCGGATATTTCCAGATAGATTGCAGGAATTGGGGCATGAGACGGGCGATCGCCTGATTTACTTCAGCTTCCTGATTGCCTTTTGCAGCATCGCCATTTTCAGCCTCTTCGATGTGACGCTGTTTGATGCCCGCGTCAACATCCCCGGCTGGATGCTACTCATCGGCATTTGGGGAAGAGCAAATAGGAGTGCGGGTGTGGAGTGAGAAGAGTTGAGTTTTGAGTTTTGAGTTTTGAGTTTTGAGTTTTGAGTTGTGAGTTGTGAGTTTGCCCTTCGTCCTATCTCCTAGGTCAACGCTACGCGAACGCCATTCGCCATATCTCCTAGGTCAACGCTACGCGAACGCCATTCCGCATTCGCCACTCGCTTAGAGTCCTATTTGCCAGTTACAATAATCAAAAGTTGTTTTTTTCACTAGATCTTTAGCTAGTAGGGCTTTCGTGGCGCAGGATCGAGCAAATCCAAATGGCGGTGGCAGTTCATACCAGAAGGTGGGGGCAACGACTCACTATGCCCTGCTGAAGATTCATCCAGCGGCATCTGTAAAGGAAATTCGGCAGGCTTACCGCGAGTTAAGTAAGCTCTATCATCCCGATACAACCACGCTACCCACCGCGATCGCCACGGCTAAATTTCAGCAGTTGAATGAAGCCTATGCCACCCTAACCAGCGAAGAACGACGCAACGCATACAATCGCAAAATTAGTTATTCTGCTGTCCCGGTGGTGCAACCTTTACCCAGTCTGCACAAAGCATCGGCTCAAAATCAGCCTGCGTCTTCCTCTGCCTATATTGATGCCACCGATCGCCCCCTTTCGCCCGGTGAATTGTTTGCCTTATTCATCTTAGGATTAACGTTTGTGGGTTGTCTTTGTCTGGCGATCGCGATCGGGTTAACCCGTGGAGAAACCCTGATTCAACCGATTACTGCCCAACCGATGCCCCCGGCTCAGCCAGTCATCATTCAACCGTCTATTCCCGTTAAAGATGTGATTGATTACGCCTTGCCCAAAAAGTCTTAACCTTTACTAACAACAACCAGTGAGAAACAGTTCTTCCATGTCACTTCCCTCCGCAGATACGCCGCTTTATAACCATCCGCTTCCTGATATTGAGCAGTGGTTAAAAACCCAAGATTGCCAGCAAGACCGTGAGGATTTGCACTGTTGGCATATTCAGCGTACAGGCTGGAAGGCAGAACTATGGCTGGATGTGGATCAGCTTAGTGTGCGCTACTTTGAGTTTGGAGAAGGCGATCGCGCTGTGCAGCGATCATTCAAATATTCCCTCAGCCGCCACGATATCGAAGCTGCTATCTTTGCGGGACCCTAATAGAATAGGCTTTTAAAGAAGAAATTTGGGAGCCGAAATAAACCCCCATCGGCTCCCATGTGTCTGTACTCTACACGAATAGAGAGTAAGGTGTTTTGGATAGGGTTGAATTCATCCAATCGGGTTGTTTACGTGGACGACTTAATTATCAAAATCAGATTTAGTACCGCGATCGCATAGAAGCAATTTGTTTGATTGCACTTCACAATGACTGATTCCGAAGCATCCCAAATAGTAACGTCGCCCTTGCTAGCAGTGGCTTACAGCGATATTGAAACAGCAGCTACTCGGCTTCAAGGATATGCCCATCGTACGCCCGTTTTCACTTCAACAACGGTCGATCTCCGGGTGGGCAGTCAGGTCTTTTTTAAGTGCGAAAACTTTCAGAGAACAGGTTCCTTCAAATTTCGGGGCGCTTACAATGCACTGGCGCAATTATCACCAGAACAACGGCAGCGTGGAGTGATT
>JBBSCL010000171.1:0-6670 GCA_038250345.1 Leptolyngbyales cyanobacterium | reverse complement strand
TTTGGGCGATCGCCCGATCCACCGACTGCCCAAAAAATCCACTCAAAAACAGCACTGCACAACAGGTTAATGCTGCCATCCTAAAGAATTGTCGTCGTCGCGATCGTGGAACAGTTGCCTTTTTATCAACCAATTGTCAAAGCTCCATCACGCATTGATCGAAAGAGGCGCTCACTACTGTTGTCAATAGCCTATGACCATCCTTCTGACCTAAATAGTGTCTTGTGACACAAATTGCAGGGGTGTGCGGCTGAGTATGATTCACAACCCGCACCCCTAATTTCTAACCTTATGAAATCGACTCACCTGGTAATTACAGCTATTTTCATCTGTGGTCTATTTATGTAAAAACGGCTGTAAATATCTCATCAGTGCGGATTAGGGGCAGCCACAAGAGTTGCCCCCAATCCTTTAGGCACCCATCCTCTGATTGAGCAATTCTTTATTGGGTTTTCATTGCTCTTTGCATGTCGCGCTGATCATCGCGCCGCTTAATGGTTTCCCGCTTGTCGTGCAGTTTCTTACCGCGCGCCAGCCCAATCACGATTTTGACCCAGCCGCGCTTCATGTACATTTTGAGAGGAACCAACGTCAAGCCTTGCTGCTCAACCTTTCCCATCAAGCTCCGAAGTTGATCCCGGTGCAGCAGCAATTTACGGTTACGGCGGGGATCGTGGTTATAGGTTTGACGGGTTGCATCGTGAGGAGAAATGTGAACGTTCATCAAAAACGCTTCTCCATCGCGAATTAGGGCAAATCCATCTTTTAGATTGACCTTGCCTGCCCGAATTGATTTCACTTCAGTTCCCACGAGCTGAATTCCAGCTTCGTAGGTTTCCAAAATCTCGAACTCAAAGCGAGCGTAGCGATTGTCGCTAATAAGTTTGTAGCTGTCGTCCTTATCACTCATGTTCTTATTCTAGGCTGACACACTTGGATTAATAAATTTTTCACCCGCTTATTTCTGTGCTGCTTGAGACGGCTCAGGCGATCGCTGCTATCTCTGCATATTCAGTGGCAAGTTCGGCTTCGGTAAGGCTATCGCTGGGGTCTTGAGGACTCCAGAGCATTTCAAAAACGACCAGATAGCGAGGCTGCATCAATCGGATATCATCTAATACATCGCGCAGGGCAGAAGCCGAATAAATTTCGTCGAATAGGGGAAGATCGCCTTCTGTTCCCAAGATTAGCGTTACCACAATATAAGCGGGAGTATTATCCCCGTTAAGCGGAACGGGAGATCGCCGGGTGATCACGCCATCAATATTGGTCAAGGTTTCGCTAAATTTACTCCGTTCTCGCAGCGACCAAGCATTAAATAGCTCTTCGGCTTCTTCATAGGCATTGACTGTTTTGGAGCTTGCCAATACGTGAGTCCAATGTCGAGAATAATCTGATAGCCCTTGCGCCACCTGTTGCAGCAGTGAAAACCGTCCTTCTGGGGTTGCGGTGTCTGCGGTTTCGCCCCATTCGGTCAGCAAAGTCTGAAGTCGGCGTACGTCTGCCCGTAATGCGATTTGCAATAGGCTAACCGTCACGATGTCGTTTGTTAACTCTGCCTCGTCCGCTCCCTCTAGCTGCACCATAACACCCTTTCTACTTTCTTTTAATGTGCCCATTTATCGGGCTGACTTGTTCAAACATACGCTACAAAATTGCGCTAAATTTGAGCCATATCTGTATATTCAGTCAGCAATTCTTCGTAGGTGAGACTGTCTTGGGCATCTTGGGGACTCCACAATAGCTCAAACACCATCAAGTAATCGGCTGGAATTGCCGCCAGTTTTTGCAAAGATTCTTTTAGTGCGCTCTCTGTTTGGATTTTGCCAAATAGAGTTCTATCGTGTGCCGTACCCACGACTAGCGTTACCACAATATAAGAAGCCGGATCTTCCTCAGGATCTGGCTTGAAATCTCGCTGATACACCTTGCCGCCGACGTTGCTCAAGGTCTCTACGCTAAACTTGCTGCGCTCTACAACAGAAATTTGGTTGAACAGTGCTTCTGCCGCTTCACGACTTTTCACGGTTTCTGAACTGGCTAAAACATGGCTCCAATTTTCTGGGCTACGCAATAGCGCCAAAATAGACTCTTGCATCAGTTGATAAAGCCCTGCCGGAGTGTCGGTGTCTACTTCTAGGCTAAATCGGGTTAGGTCTGTTTGAATTGTGCGCGCTTGTGCCAATAGTGCCACTTGAATTTTGCTGACGGTGACGGTGTTGTTGTCAAGCTCTCCGCCAACGCTAGCCGCCCCAAAGCCTGAGCGATCGCCACTCTTTGCCTTTGCCGCCAAATAAGCAAGCAACAGGGCAAACCCCACTCCACCCATCAGCAATAGCCCTAATATGAACACGCCATCGTTGGAGGAGCCATACGCTGTATTACCGCCATAACCAGGACCCACCGGCACCGGAACAACCACCGTACCGCCACCTCGGTTATATCTGTAGGGGTCAGACTGGTAGCCGCCAGAACTGGGATTGGAATTGGATGGGCTAGATGAACGGCTAGGGCTAGAGGGGCTAGAGGGGCGAGACGGGCTAGACCGAAAGGAACCGCCGCCACTGCGCCCTCCGCTGCTTCTCGCTTGGGCATCCATGTTAACGCTCACACGCACAGGAGAAGAGCCAGATAGATCGATCGCAGTGGCTAAAAAACATGCCACTACAGTCAGGCAAACTCGTTGAACGGCTGAATACTTCATAAAACACCTGAAATGGCGATCGCGGCTCTGACTCAAGGTATCTACTTTAATTTTAGACACCGAAATTTAACGGCGCTCTAAACCTAACGATTATTGATGATTCATCACTCGTCGCTCGTCATTCCCTCCTCCCTCTCCCATTTTTCATACAAATCGGGACGGCGATCGCGGGTTCGTTGCTGCTGTTGTTCTTTGCGCCACTGGGCGATCGCCTGATGATTACCCGATCTCAGCACCTCCGGCACTGCCCACTCTCGAAACACAGGCGGGCGAGTATATTGCGGATAATCCAACAATCCATCCTCAAAACTTTCCAGCTTGAGCGATTCCTCCTTGCCAACGGTTCCGGGCAACAGCCGAATCACACCATTCAGCAGGGTCAACGCTGGAATTTCTCCACAGGTCAGCACAAAGTCTCCCAAAGAAACTTCCCGCGTCACCAAATTCAACACCCGCTCATCGACCCCCTCATATTGACCACAAATAATCACCAACTGATCACAACTTCCCGCAAAGGTTTGAAACATTCGTTGATGCATAGTTTCTCCTTGAGGAGTCATCATTAGCACCTGCCGCTGGGGCAAAACAGGAAGTGATTCAACCGCTGCAAAAATTGGCTCTGGCTTCATTAACATCCCCACACCGCCGCCATAAGGCTCGTCATCCACCCGATGATGTTTATCGGTCGTAAAGTCGCGAGGATTTGTCAGATGAACTTCAGCAATTTGCTTGGCAAGAGCTTTTCCTAACAGTCCTGAACTTAAAGGAGAACCAAAAAAATCAGGAAACAGGGTCACAATATCAAAGCGCATAGCTGCAAATCCACACTTAGCTTATGATGGGGAGCGGTTAATTTAAGCATTCTAAACTTTAAGCAAAGGCTTGGCTGAGGCAAAGAAACACAGGCAAAGAAACATTTTGAATTGATTTAAACTAAGCTTTAATGATCTGTCATGATGCACATCGGGTATAAAAAACTTTTTGGCAAAAATGTCTTTGACAAAAAGCCTCCAAAGTTTATGGATGGATTAAAAGTAAGTCAGACTTGCCCGATCACTTAGCAAGATTAGTTTTGATGAGAGCATCAGCATTACCTCGGCTGTGGTACTCCCTCGATAGAATCAGGGAATACATGAATATGGGTAAAAATAGTGTCTTTACGGCAATTACAAAGCTGTTAGAGCGCTTGTTTTATCTTATAACGGGGATTAATGCTGAATCTCCGCTACAGTATCAGTCCCTTGGAGAGGAAATGCCCCAATCTACAAAAACCGCAATTATGATCATCGGTGGAGCCGAGGATAAAGTTCATGGGCGGGAGATTTTGCACAGCTTTTTTGTTCGGTCTGGCTCAACCGATGCCCAAATTGCGATTATTCCTTCTGCCTCTCGTGAACCTGCGGTAATTGGTGAACGATACCGCGAAATTTTTACAGAGATGGGGGCAAAGGGCATTGAAATTTTAGATATTCAAGATCGCGCTCAGTGTGAAGACCCCATTTTGCAGAGTTATGCCGAAAGCTGCACAGGTGTATTTATGACGGGGGGCGATCAGCTTCGGCTCTGTGGTTTGCTGGCAGATACTCCTTTAATGACTTTAATTCGTCAGCGATCGCAACGGGGCGAAATCACGCTGGCGGGCACGAGTGCGGGTGCGGCAGTGATGGGGCATTACATGATTGCGGGCGGCGGCAGTGGAGAATCGCCCAATCGATCGCTGGTAGACATCACAACAGGGCTAGGCATTATTCCAGAACTATTGGTCGATCAGCATTTTCACAACCGTAACCGGATGGCTCGATTAATGAGCGCGATCGCGGGTCATCCTGATTGTCTTGGTATTGGCATTGATGAAGACACCTGTTCCTTATTTGAAGGAGATGGACTATTGCAAGTGCTTGGAAAGGGTACGGTAACAATAATTGATCCGAAGGAACTGACTCATACGAATCTGTCCCAGATTGGAGCAACTGATCCCCTCAGCATTGGTAATTTACGGATTCATATTTTGGTGCATGGCGATCGCTTTAATTTGCATGATCGCATTCCGATTCACTCTCTCCCTGCCAACACTTGAAGCGATCGCGTTATTGATGATACTGATTTACAGTAACGAGAAATACGGTGTGGAACACAGGAACAGTGCTAATTAAATGAAGCCACCTAATGACTGATCAAACTTGACACTTGAGGATTAAATTGTTCAACCTGAACAGTTTAGACCCCCACCGCAAAAGAAACTGAGTAATTGCTTGCGCGATCGAGCAACGGCAAATTTCATCGTTGGATCACTCCTACCAACATTCACACCATCACAGCTTAACTTTTCCGGATAGTGCTATGAAAATACTCAAAATCCAGACATTACGCGGTCCTAACTACTGGAGCATTCGTCGCCAAAAGCTGGTGGTTATGCGTCTGGATCTAGAAGAATTGGCTGATCAGCCTTCCAATCTAATTTCAGGTTTCTATGAAGGGCTGACTCAGACGCTTCCTAGCTTAGTTGAACACTTTTGTTCTCCGGGTTGCCGTGGTGGTTTCCTGAAGCGTGTACAGGAAGGCACCATGACCGGGCACATCGTGGAACATGTGGCGTTGGAGCTGCAAGAGCTTGCTGGCATGATTGTTGGCTTTGGGCGAACCCGCGAGACGGCTGACCTGGGCACCTACCAGGTGGTGATTGAATACACGCATGAGCAAGCAGGACGGTATGCGGCTCGTGCAGCGGTACGTCTGTGCCAGAGCATTATTAACACTGGCGTATACTCACCCGAAGAACTGGAAAAAGATCTGAATGATCTGCGTCAGTTGGCGGCGGATGTTTCGCTAGGACCTAGCACTGAGGCGATCGTCAAAGAAGCCGAAGCGCGGGGAATTCCCTGGTTTGAACTGGGTGCCCGCCACCTGATTCAGTTAGGCTATGGCATTCATCAAAAGCGGATGCAGGCAACGTTGAGTAACTACACCAGCATTTTGGGTGTGGAACTTGCCAGTGACAAGGAAGGCACCAAAAGTGTTTTGCGAAATGCCGGAATTCCGGTGCCGCGCGGCACAGTTGTCAACTTTTTTGATGAGCTAGAGGAAGCCGTTGAGTATGTGGGCGGCTACCCAATTGTGATTAAACCGCTGGATGGCAACCACGGGCGCGGCATTACGATTGATATCAATTCTTGGGAAGTCGCGATCGAAGCCTATGATGCTGCCAAAGAAGTGTCGCGATCGGTGATCGTAGAGCGCTTTTATGCAGGGCGAGATCATCGGGTTTTGGTTGTAGATGGCACTGTTGTTGCCGTGGCTGAGCGGATTCCGGCTCACGTCGTGGGAGATGGCATTCATACAATCGAAGAATTGATTGAAGAAACCAACAGCGATCCCCGGCGAGGCGAAGGTCATGATAATGTGCTGACCAAAATTGAACTCGATCGCACCAGTTGGCAGTTGTTAGAAAAACAGGGCTACACCATTGAAACGATCTTGCAAAAAGATCAGCTATTTTATCTGCGGGCAACGGCAAACCTGAGTACGGGCGGTAGTTCGGTCGATCGCACCGACGATATTCATCCCGAAAACCTGTGGATTGCTAAACGGGCTGCTAAAACCATTGGTTTGGATATCGCAGGCATTGATATAGTCACCCCAGATATTAGCCGTCCTCTTGGCGAAGTCGATGGTGTAATTGTTGAAATTAATGCGGCTCCTGGCTTCCGGATGCACGTTTGCCCCAGCGAAGGCATTCCCCGTAACGTTGCAGCACCCGTGCTAGATATGCTTTTCCCACCCGGTACACCTAGCCGTGTGCCCATCATTGCTCTCACCGGAACCAACGGCAAAACCACTACTACGCGCTTGATTGCCCATATCTTCCGGCAAACGGGGCAAGTGGTTGGCTACACTACCACAGACGGCACTTACATCGGCGACTTTCTAGCGGAAGCGGGCGACAACACCGGACCTCAAAGCGCTCAA
>JBBSCL010000170.1:0-6678 GCA_038250345.1 Leptolyngbyales cyanobacterium | reverse complement strand
GGCAAGGAGCTAGCAGCCATTTCTCATCAAACAAATCGCCTACTTCAGCAATCCAACATTTTACCCAGTCAACTGCCCGATGGGCTGTTGCAACATGCTAGCAAAACAGAACTGGCGGATGGAGTGCCGCGATCGCCCAATCTACTGAATGTGTTAGTCGAAGCAGTGAGCGATATAGAGGCAACTCAGGAAGACGATGATGCAAAGGTTCCAGAGATTTTACAAGTGTTGGCGATTCATCTACGACTAGTAGAAATTGAATTCGCAGATCCTCCAACGATGGCGGCTCGGAGCAAAATTCGGGAATTGATTGCTCGATTAAAAAAACTAGGGCGAGACTATCGCAAAAAACAACGGGAATACGCGATCGCCGCTGCCCAAGATGCATGGCGCGCCAGTTGGTTTGAAGAATAGCCAGGATCGAGCTAGGCACAGTCGATTCTTTGAGAACTGCGTGACATACTTTAGCAATGCTGCTGTTGATTCTTGCCCATGCCATTAACCATTTTGGTTGCTGATGATGATTTAGGAACGCGATTGGCGATTGGCGACTACCTTGAGGTGACGGGATATTCGGTGCTTCGCGCTGAAAATGGGCAGGATGCATTAATCATGGTTGAAAAATTTCAGCCTCATTTGATTGTGACTGATGTGACGATGCCGCGCATGGATGGGTATGAGTTTGTTCGTCAAGTTCGTCAACAGCCTGCATTTCGGTTGCTTCCTGTTGTGTTTTTAACGGCTCGCACTGAGACTCATGAACGCATCCGTGGCTATCAGTTGGGATGCGATGTTTATTTGCCTAAGCCATTTGAATTGCAAGAGTTGGGTGCCGTGGTGCGCCACCTATTGGAGCGACTGCAAATGATTGAAATGGAGTGGCGATCGCGATCGCCACTTCCCAGTGCTACTACTAATAGTGCAGCACTGCAAACTACTAATCTGGCGGCTGCGCTCAACGAGATCGCCGTAAAGCTCACCAAGCGCGAACAAGAAGTGGTGCTGCTATTATCAAATGGGCTTTCCAACGCGCAAATTGGCGATCGCCTGCATCTGAGTCCGCGTACCGTTGAAAAATATGTCAGCAGCTTACTCGATAAAACAGACACCAGCAATCGGGCAGAGCTAATGCGGTTTGCGATCGATCATCACTGGGTGTAGAAAAGTTCGGAGTACGGAAGAGTTCGGAGTACGGAAGACTATGTGTGAAAAGAAAGCCCCAAGTTGATTCTCATTCCCTACCCCATACTCCGAACCTCGCACTCCATTAAGCCTTTAGCTGTTGCGTTACATGATCGAATAGCCCTGCACAAGCATCTTGCAGTAAATCAATTACCTGGTCAAAACCATCTGCTCCGCCATAATAGGGATCAGGCACCTCTTTTAGGGTGTGATGAGTGCAAAAATCGCACATTAAGCGAACTTTTTCCCGATAGTTGCCAGTAGGATCAAGGGCGCAAATATTGGCGTAGTTCTCTCGATCCATTGCCAAAATCAGGTCAAATGCATCAAAGTCTGCCTTAGTGAACTGTCGAGCGCATCCTTTCATGGCAATGCCCTGCTGAGTGGCAGCAAAGATCATCCGTTGATTGGGTGAGGCACCAATGTGATAGCTAGAAGTACCCGCAGAATCGCAGATAATTCGCCCAGTTAAATTGTTTTGCTCAATTAAATGATTCATGATGTTCTCTGCCGCCGGAGAACGACAAATATTCCCTAAGCAGACAAACAACAGTTTGTAAGGCATAAAGTAGGGTGAATTGGATTAAACAAGACGAAACCGGGATGATTTTAATTTTCCCGGTTTCAAACGAAGTTCGCGAGAATCGCGATCGCGGACTCACAAAACTCTCAAAGGCAGATCTGAAGTTACAGACCGGGCAGATTCAGCCCACCCGTCAATTCTTCCATTTTCTCACGCATCATCTCAGTAGACTTTCTGTAAGCATCTTTCATGGCAGCCGTGACCAAATCGGAAACAACCTCTGCCCCTTCACTCAGAACATCGGGTGAAATCACGACGCGAATCGGTTCCTGATTTCCACTCAGCACCACTTTCACAAGACCGCCCTGTGCTTCACCTTCAATCTCCATTTCCTCAAGTTCTTCTTGAAGCTTCTTAGCTCCCTCTTGAACTTGCTGAGCTTTTTTGAAAGCCTCGGCTAGCTCTTTCATTTTGCCTAATCCGAAGCCAAATCCTTGTCCTTGTGACATAACGCTTTAATGAAGTAGGTGTTCAAAACAAACAGCAGTTTTATTATGCCACTGCTATACCAACCTGGTTTGTTTTCTCTAATGTTTTGTAGAAAACCGATCGAACAAGCCAAAGTAGTTTGATCTACTGGTCGGGATTCGACTAAAACTCGCCCAAGATTTGAACTTCTGGTTCTAGCCAGAGATTCCATTGGTGATTTACTGCTTGCTGGACATACCGAATCAGTTGAAAAATATCGTTCGCGTTAGCACCGCCACAGTTGAGAATGAAGTTTGCATGACGCTGAGCGATTTGAGCGCCGCCAATTTGATAGCCCTTGAGTCCTACTTTCTCAATTAGCCAGCCTGCTTTGTAATGGTTGGGATTGCGGAAGACACTGCCGCAGCTAGGCAAATGATAGGGCTGTGTGGCGCGGCGCTGGTTTAAATGCATGGATGTTTCTGTGGTCACCTGAGTAGGATCGGCACCGGGATCTAGCTGAAAAGTGGCTTGAGTGACCAGCCAGTTTTTTCCTTGCAAAGTCGATGTGCGATAAGCGTAGCCTAAGTCTTGAGGTGTGAAGATTCGGGTTGTGCGATCGGGCAATAAGACATGGGCATTGAGCAGTGAATCAGCCGTACAGCCTCCCTGGGCACCTGCATTCATCACAACGGCTCCACCCACAGTTCCAGGAATACCCACTGCCCACTCCATGCCTTGCCAACCCTGTCCGGCAACCTGCCAAGCGAGTCGCGGTAGAGGCGCACCTGCACCCACGGTTACCTGCCCAGTGGCAGAGTCAAATTGAGTGTGCCGAAGACGGCGAGTGCCAATCACCAGCCCTAGGAGACCGCGATCGCTCACTAGCAAATTAGAGCCTGCCCCTAAAAAGGTAATGGGCAACCCTTCTGCCCGTGCCCACTCAAAACTAGCCTGCAACTCTTCATAGGTTCGAGGAGCCACATACCATTCTGCGGGTCCCCCGACTCGGAACGAAGTCAGCGTTGCTAAAGGAATGTGGGCTTTGATTAAACAATCAGTTCCAGGCAACCGAATCTGGTAAGCAGACGGCTTCAGCATAGATTGAGAACTGAGGGTTAAACCCTTCACCGTGGTTAATTTAGGAGGATTATAAGAAAGAGTCATGACTAATTAAGATGAATGCCTTACACCAGAAACTCATGGATTTTCAATGGCAAATTAAGCGACCCCGATGCCCTAAAACTCAAACTACCCCGTCAGCATTAAGCGTGGTTACGCCACTGGTGCGACAGTTCTTGCTCTAGCTTTTGGTGAGAAACCATCACTTCTGGAATGATTTGATTTAAGTTTCCGGCTCCCATAAATAGTGCAAGATCTCCTGGGCGCAAAATTTCGACCAAGAGTTGATGGACAGATGGGAGAGCAGCCCGATAGAAAACCTGATCTTGATGATGGGCAATTAAAGTTGCCAAAGTTCCGCCATCTAGATCGGCAGGTTTTGGCTCGCCAGCACTGTAAATATCGCTAATCACGACGACATCTGCGTTTGAAAATGATGCCGCAAATTCAGATAAAAATGCCTGCGTTCGGCTGTAGCGATGAGGTTGAAAAATCGCCACAATTCGCTTCAGGGTAGAACCGGACTCTTGCACTTTGAGCCGTGCTGCCGCTAGGGTTGCCTGAAGTTCGCTGGGATGATGGGCATAGTCATCGACAAACAGGATGTCATTAGATTCACCGCGATACTCAAATCGGCGACGAGCGCCTTCAAAGGTAGAAAGAGCCTGAGAAATGGTCGAAAAATTAAGACCTAGCGATCGCCCGACGGCAACAGCGGCAAGTGCATTGCTGAGGTTATGACGACCTAGCAATTTGATATTCAACTGTCCTAAAATGACCCCTCGTTCCCAGACTCTAGCCGTACTTCCGCCCCGATGAGAGATGCAGTCAACGGTATAAGTGGCGTTGGCTTGAGGATCTAGGCTGTAGGTGATTGAAGGAGTCAGGCGATCGCGCACAATCGGGCAATCGTAGCTCCCAATCAGGGTTTTGCAGTTCGTTTTGAAGGTTTGGAATGTTTCAATCACCTGCTCCAAACTGTCGTAATGATCAATGTGGTCTAGCTCGATATTGGTAATCACACCAATTTCCGCAGCCAGTTTAACCAAAGATCCATCCGATTCGTCTGCTTCAGCCACTAAATAAGGACCTTGACCGACATAGGCATTGCCCTGCCAAGCATTCACTTCTCCACCCACAACGATTGTTGGATCTAAACCCGCCTGCAACAGCATGTAGCCGATTAAGCTGCTAGTGGTGGTTTTGCCATGAGTTCCCGCGATCGCGATTCCTCGATATTCGCGAATTAGCGCGGCAAGAACATCAGAGCGATGATGAATCGAACATCCCAAATCACACGCCGCTTGATATTCCAAGTTGGCAGCTTGAATGGCGGTGGAGCAAATGACTTGGGGAAGCTTATCTAATTTTTGATTACGATTAGAGGATGCAACTTTAGGGGAAACAGGAGCAAGCGTGACTGAAGTAGCTCCGATACTCACTGACGCGATCGCTTCCACAGCAAGACTAGATTGAAAAAACTCTAAATTGCTAGGATCTTGACTCCAAAAAACATGAACCCCATTTTCTTGTAAGCGTTGGGTAATGTGACTAAGGCGAAGATCTGACCCTGACACCGGCAAATTTCGCTTTGCCAAAACATACGCTAAGGCTGACATCCCAATCCCACCAACCCCAATAAAGTGGAAAGGCTTGCCGCTTAAGTCTATAGAAACCGGCATCGTAGTATCCTCACAAACCACACCAATAACACGCGCTATCATATCAGGAATAATCTTTTCAGCATACCTACCTATCGACGTTAAGTTATCGAAAAAGATTAATATCCAATTGATTGCTGTCCTGAAAGTTATATCACCCTCTACGGTTTTTCATTCTTTTACCCAAAAACTTTTTCTTATGTGAAACTTTCTGCCCTGTGATACTCAAGCTTCTTGATGGGGCAGGACTTTTCCGGAATATTTAGTGAAAACGTCTCAATAGTCTGCTACTGAGGGATTTCATTCATATAAAATCAAGCAGAGCTTTTTCATTTATGGGTAGGATGTAGCGTCAGCATTGGTAAGCGCCATTCATCTTTACCCTTGAATCAGTGTGAGATGAGATTGAGTCACTCATCTTAAATTGTGGGCGGGGCGATCAGACAGGCAATGGGGAACAGCAGATATTCTAAAAAAAACAGCTTCCAAATGAACTGGTAAAAGCGGCTAATGGAAAGTTTGTCGCGCAGATCGACCTGAAAACTGCGGAGCCACAAAATTCCCAATAGTATCAAATGGGTCGAAATTAAAAAGGGGCTATTTACGCCAGGAAGACGGGCGAAGCCTGCTAGCACCATGCCGACATAGCTTACCGTAATTATCCAACGCGCTAAGTCAAATACCTTTTGCTGCCCTAGTTTAAGGGTGAAGGTGCTGATGTTGTATTGCCGATCGCCTTCCATATCGGGCACATCTTTGAAAATGGCGATCGCAAAGGTGAACACCACTACAAAAGCAGTCAGCGCCCAAACGGAGGGAGGAATGGCGAATGGCGAATGACGAATGACGGATGGCGAATGGGGAAATAGGGAGTGAAAGTGGAGGAAGAGTCCCAGGTTGACGACGATGCCGCGAACGGTGAGGATGCAAAGGGATGCCCAAAAGGGAAAGCGCTTGAGCCGAATGGGCGGCAGGGAATAGGCGGTGCCGATTAAGATGCTAATGCCGACCATTCCCAGCAAATAGGGACTTTGCAGGGCAGCGATCGCGATCGCCAAAAGTCCCATGGTCAGCACAATGACAACGCCCTGCTGCCGAGAAAATTCGCCCGATGCCAGTGGCAGGCGCGGTTTATTGATGCGATCGATGTCTACATCTTCAAGCTGGTTCAATCCAACAATATAAACGTTGCCGCAGAGACAGGCGAGAAGGGTAGGGAAAAGGGAAGACAGAAGGAAGAAGAGAGATTGCCCACTTGCGGCGATCGTGATCAGATATAGTGCCAGCACACTTAGGCTAGTGCCGATGATGGTATGTGGGCGCGAAAATTTCCAAAAGGCTTTTAGCCATGCGATCGGCTGTTTGGCAAACTTAAGCCGTACGCCGGATTGTAGCTCTAGTTTCATACTCTTCCTCACTGCTTCCTCTTCACTGCTTCCTCTTCACTCCTTTCTCTTCACTTCTTGCCGCACAGCAGCCCAAACCGAATTAACCCTCGTTGATAGCCACGCTGCATCAAACCGAGGGAAAGCGCCGCTTGAATGGTGCCCCAGCCTGATTGCAGCAGCCCAAAAATAGCGACGGGCGTGATCGCAGAATCGATCACCACATCCCAAAACGGGGCGACGGCAGTAGACCAGTCGGCAGTGCGAATAGATTGGAAGGAGAGCGATCGCGCCATTGCCTCATACTCTGGCAGCGAAACCACATAAGGCAGGCAGT
>JBBSCL010000169.1:0-6717 GCA_038250345.1 Leptolyngbyales cyanobacterium | reverse complement strand
GCGAAACCTTTGTGCTGGGCATTGGGAGAGATATTAGCGATCTCAAGCGCGGCGAAGCCGAACGTAAACAAGCAGAAGAGGCGCTCAGACAAGGCGAAACCCTAAATCGAGCAACTATAAACGCCTTGCCCGATCTGATTATTCGGATGAACCGAGAGGGCACCTATTTAGATTTCAAGCCCACCGCTGATTTTCCGCTCGTCGCACCAAACTTAAAAGTAGGGGACAACATTCGCCACATTCTCCCACTAGAAGCAGCACAACAGCGTTTAGCCGCGATCGCCACCGCATTGCAAACCGCAGAAATACAGGTCTATGAATTTCCCCTTTGGCTAGATGGGCAGCACCTTTGGCAAGAAGCCAGAGTCATGCCGCTCGACAGGGATGAAGTGCTGGTGGTGATTCGCGATTTGACCCAACGCCAGCAAACCGAAGCGGCGTTGCGCCAAAGTGAAACTCGCTTTCGTGAATTAGCCGAAACCGTGCGGGAAGGTTTTTTTGTTTATGAAACAGAATCCGCTCACTACTCTTACGTGAATCCTGCCTATGAAGCCATGATTGGAACCTCATTTGAATCGCTCTATCAAGGGATGTCTCACTGGCTAAACAATATTCATCCCGACGACCGAGATCGCATTGAAGTATCGCTACAGCAGGAAACTCAAGGCGAAAACTTTGATCAAGAGTATCGCTACATCCGCCCGGATGGTGAAGTATACTGGCTGCGATCGAAAGCATTCCCCATTAAAAACGACACCGGAGACATCGTTCGCGTGGTGGGCACGGTGGAAGACATTAGCGATCGCAAGCAATTAGAAGCAGCCCTCCGCGCCAGCGAAGCACAATTTCGTAATGCGTTTGATGGTGCGCCAATTGGGGTTTTGCTGGTTTCACCGACTGGGCAGTTCCTCAGAGCCAATGCTCGCTATTGCGACCTGATCGGATACACCGAAGCAGAACTGCTGACGCTCACCTTGCAGGACATTACGCACCCAGCCGATTTGAAAGCAGATTTGGAGGGACTTCGGCACATGATGACCGGTGAGACGCGATCGCATCAAATGAAGAAACGCTACATCACCAAGCAAGGCACAACAGTTCCAGTGCTGATGAGTGCCGCCCCCATTCTCGATCAAGCCGGACAACCGCTCTATTTTGTGGGGCACATTGAAGACATTCGCGATCGCCTCAAAGTGGAACGAATGAAAGATGAGTTTATTTCGGTGGTGAGCCACGAACTCCGCACGCCATTAACCTCCATTCGCGGGTCGATCGGCATTCTAGAATCGGGTGTTTTTAACGATCGCCCCGAAAAAGCTAAGCAGATGCTGCAAATTGCGCTGAACAACAGCGATCGCTTGGTGCGGCTAGTCAACGACATTCTTGATTTGGAACGATTAGAATCTGGCAAAGTTCAGCTTGTAATGGAGCAATGCCAGGTCACCAGCTTAATGCAGCAGGCAGTCGATGGCGTTCAAGCGATCGCCGATCAATCCGCCATTACTCTGTCCCTCACTTCCCTTTCCGCCACCCTATGGGCAGCCCCCGATGCCATCATTCAAGCCCTCATCAACCTCCTCAGCAACGCCCTCAAGTTTTCATCAAGTGGCGATACAATTTGGCTCAAAGCAGAAATGCAGCAGGAGGAAGCCGCAGAAATAGAAAGTCGAAAATCAAAAGTTACAAGTAACTTCAAACCCAACACTCAAAACTCCATCCTTTTCTCCATTACCGATCAAGGTCGTGGCATTCCAGCAGACAAACTCGAACTCATTTTTGAACAATTTCAACAGGTCGATGTGTCTGACTCACGCGAGAAAGGCGGAACCGGGCTAGGGCTAGCAATTTGCAAAAACATTGTGCAACAACACGGTGGACAAATTTGGGTAGAAAGCACCCTCGGCAAAGGAAGCACCTTTTGTTTCGCATTGCCCCTGATCGGTTAGGTTTTAGAACAGGTTTCGGGCTTCGGCTTCTGACCTCTAATTCCTGCCCACTCGCCTCTTTCCCCTTGCCTCTTGCCTTTTACTTATGACTAAGCAAATTCTAATTGTGGATGATGACGATGATATTCGGGATGTGGTGCGGGTATCGCTAGAAGAATTTGCAGGTTGGCTCACGATCGCGGCAAAATCGGCTATTGAAGGTTTGCAAATTGCCAAAACAACTGCTTTGGATGCCATTCTGGTCGATATATCAATACCGGATATGGATGGTTTTGAGATGTGTGAGCAGCTTCAGGCAGATCCTCGCACTCAGCAAATTCCAGTGATTGTGTTAACGGCGAAAGTATTATCTAGCGATCGCGATCGCTTTACAGAGTTAGAGGTGGCAGGCATCATCTCCAAACCCTTCGACCCGCTTACCATTTGGAGTCAAATCGCAGAAATGTTGGGTTGGAGCGTATAGAATCGATCCTTCCTATCAGTTTCATATTTTCTTGGTCTAATCTAGTGGACGAATGATTCAGTAGCTTTTGACTGGTTTCAGTCATGTCTAATGATGACTTATCCAAAATTAGCTACGTTGAAATTGCAACCCATGTTTTGAGTGTAGTTTTACAAAAGCTACAGGGATGCGAATATACTTTCGCGCATTTGGCGATATGAATTGCCAGACAAATGTTGGAGAATTTGCAACTGGATTTTGACCAGCATTCTCAGATTGAAAAAGGGTTTGTCCCTTTCATAGCAACAGGATGGTGTTCATGGCTACTAAATCAATTTTATTAATTGAACACGAAGCCAGTATTCGAGAGGTTTTGCACACCTGTTTGAGCGAGTTTGGTGGTTGGAGCGTCACTCTATCAAACTCAATTCAAGAAGGAATTGATTTATGTACAACGACTTCTCCGGATGTGATTTTGTTAGATGCTTCAACTTCAGAAACCGATGCTCTAATATTTTTAGAGCAATTGAAACAATATTCAATGACTCAAACTATTCCAATTTTATTAATTACTGCTAGAGCCAGTTGGTTCACGCTGAAGCAGCTTAACCAAATGGGATTTGCCGGAGCGATCGCCAAGCCATTTGATCCTTTTACCTTGCCTGCTCAAGTTTCTCGCCTGCTGGGGTGGATGGATGGCGATTGATAGTAAACTTGTTGGAGTTCGGAGTCACTGAACTGCTCAACAGAAAAGAGTTTCAAGTAAAGATCAACTCAGGAGAAAATCCATGTCTACTTTAACTGTTTGGAAATTCAATACCGTTGATGGTGCAGATAACGCTTTGAAGAAGTTAGAAGGGTTGCAGAAACAACAGATTATTCAAGTTTTGGATGCCGCGATCGTCTCATGGCCCCAAGGACGGAAAAAACCTAAAACTTATCAGGCAATGAATACCGTCGGCGCGGGTGCGCTGGGTGGAGCATTCTGGGGAATGTTGTTTGGTTTAATCTTTTTTGTGCCCCTTTTTGGTCTACTCATTGGTGCTGCTACAGGCGCGATCACCGGCAAGTTCACAGACTATGGTATCAATGACGGTTTCATCAAAGAAGTTCAAAGCAAAGTTACAGAAGGAACTTCTGCCCTATTTTTGCTGACGGGTCAAGTCACAGTCGATAAGGTGGAAGCGGCATTTGAAGACGCAGAAAAAGGTCAATTGATTCAATCCAATCTATCCACTGAGCAAGAAACAAAATTGCGCGAAGACTTTGGTGCAGAAATGTAATTCAGCTTTTCTGATCTAGCAGTAGATCGATTCGCCCATCACTTGATCGAGAATGCGGCGCATCCTGTAGGGGTATGGCAATGCTGTGCCCCTACAACATGATTGTTTTGTAGTTAGGACTTACGCACTTGCCCCCTAAATCCCCCAATTCTGAGGGACTTTGATCTCTAGCTCCCCCAGAATTAGGGGTTGGGGGGCAAATTTCGGTTGATTTGCGGGTAGTGTTCTAGACATGTTGTTGGGGGTCTGTAGAAGTCCCAGTTGGTCAGGTGTCTAGACGCTTCAGCAACATCAGCAACATCTTTGAAACACTACCCAATAGTTCTAACTTCAAGCATTTGGCAGTAGCGGCGATGATAGCATCGGGCAATTTTAATTTGTACTGTCGTCGAATTAGAATCGCTGCATTCTCGATCTCAAGTGAGAAGGGGATGTACTGAAGACGACTCAAAAAACTATCGATAATATCAATATCCTGGTATGTGATTTTGGGAAAGCTTAGTAGTTCTATGCGAGTAATTGAGCTATAGGCACAGTCTGCATCATCAATTGCTCGGTTTGACATTAGCTGAACGACAGAATCTTGTTCATTCAAAATCGCCAAAATAAAATTTGTATTCAGAAGAAATTTAATCCCACTCATTCCGCAATTGCCTTTGAATCTCTACTGGGTCTCCCTGAAAAGTGGGTGAGTCTTTTAATAAACCTAAATAGTCAGACAAAGGTCTCTTTTGATCAGGCTTGGCAATACCTTGTAGCCCCGTCAGCGTCCCTTTGGGGATAGTTGCTTGAGCAGTTGCCTCACGCTGGGCTTTCTGTTTCAAAAACTCTACAAAATTAAGCACTTCAGCCGCCTGATTTTCTGGCAGAGTCTTCACCAATTCATAAATCTTCTCGGCTGCATTCATACGTCTCATACCTCCTTAGTTTTTGCGATCGCCGTTAGTCCCATTCTGCCCGTTCCTGCTGGATATACCGCTCCATATTCACGCTCTGCCAAACGTCTTGCCCCAACCCTGCGGCTTGACGAAAATCTAGGGGCATCGGGTCGGAGGCTACGGTGGGAATCAAAACAAAATGATGATGTTCTTTCCGAATCTCAAATTCTTGAATCCCCTCTAATAGTTCTTTGGAAATCATCAGTCCTTGCTCAGTAACTTTAACTTTCATAGATCCTCCAAACATTCATGATTGGTACTTCTTAGGGGCTTCGTTGGGCAAAAAGGTGTCATCAAGAAGGTCGGCGATCGCCAAAGGGCAAGCTTCAGGAAAAGACTCGATCGGCAACCTTGTTTCACTCGCTGCATTTTGACGCGCCGACTGATATGCCTGCTCCAGCACCAGCGATGGATAGCTCTTCAAACTCGGACTATCCTGTAAAATTTGGGCGATTTCTTCGCGGTTGTTGCGGATCGTTGTCTCCCAAGAGGCACTGCGTTGTAAGGGCTGATATTGCCACTTCAAAAGGTGCATCAACAGAACCTTGAGCCTGCTCAAAATTTCGCGTTTATCTCGCTTGCTCATGCTTCCCAGTTCATCAATCAGGTTGTCAAGATCCAATGCTTCAAAACGTCGCGCTTTTAACAGATCAACTGTCTGTTCGATCCATCGGTTGAAATCTTCGTCATAGCCAACACTGAGTTTGTTGACAACCATCGCTCTAGACCTCAATCGCTTCGTTAATGTCTATTATGCCGCCAATGCCTCATTCAACTCCTGAATGATTGTATCCATCTCATCGCCAAACAAGTCAAACATCCGAATGGTTCCACCCATACCAAACGGCTCATACTCCAGATTTTCTGCCTCCAAGTGAAACGAAGTGGCGATGTAGTCCTTGATCATCCGCAGCCACGCCACCTGCTCTTCACTAAATTTCAGCGCTCCTGCCTGCTTGCGAAACACCCAATCCTGAAAATTCCGGTTCACCGTTGCTTCGTAGTTGGTGAGCGTCGCATCAATCCCCACTACCCGCCGAATCAACGCCACCAGCGCCACCAGTTCCCCGATCGGGTTGCCATTCAACCTGCTCCATCTGTTCATATGCCTGCCACACCTGCAACGGAGCCAGCGCCGGTTTCTGCATCTTCAAAATGTCCAAAACCTCCTGCACCATCTGATAGGTGAGCGATCGCGGCTCTGACCTAGCGTTCATCAACTGAAATCAGCGGCACATCTAGCTGTTGAGCCAGCGCAACATACAATGAGTCATAAACTGCTAGTTGATAGGTCAAACCTATTTGCAGCGCATTTGGTAATAGCGGCGCTACAGGTTCTACTTGGAATGGCAGATGCAGCAATTCTGTGATGATTTGGGAGGCATCGGCGATCGCTAAATCGTCAAAACGAACGGCTTTCCAAAGGACATTCGTACATTCCAACAAGCAGAATTCGGGGATGCACAGACGGCTTCCTTTATACATCTGCGAGATCAGGTTTTTTGCTGCTGATGTGTATTGCTGTGTGATTGCATACTGAACGACCACACTCGCATCGACAACATAGATCGCCATTATGCGTTTCGATCCTCTTGAATCATTTCTAAGGTTGTTCGCGATCCGGGAGGAGGTGTCCAACGAACTCGATCCATTGATGCTAAGACTTCTTCAAGAGTACGATCGTCTTTGGGGGCGTGAGGTAATCGTTCATTCACAATACGGGTGACGAATGTTTTGAGGTCATCGATCGTCATATCAGCAACTCGTTCTGTGTTCATCGTGGGAACTCCGAAAAGTGACTTCTTATTAGATTTCTGAGGGATCAGCGACCTCAAAAAAATTGTAGCGGTGATCAAATTTTACTCGATCGGGAAACTGGGAATCAATTCATCGATCGCTTGCATGGTCTGCATGGTTTCTTTGAGGGCTACGACGACTTTTTGATAGTGCAATACATCATCAAAAGATAAGGTGCGTTTGGCTTTTTTGCGATCTTTGAGCCATTTGTCTAAGACTTGATAACCGCCGATCTTAAACTGCCAAACGTCAGGGGTGATGCCTTCAAAGTAGCGGGTTTTGTTGATGTAAATGCGCTGTTCTGTGGGTTT
>JBBSCL010000168.1:0-6725 GCA_038250345.1 Leptolyngbyales cyanobacterium | reverse complement strand
TGCCAAATTCTTCAATTGTGAGGTCGGCGCGATCGCCCAACGATTGGTTAAGCGGTTGTTCTGTCTCTTGGGAACTATCTTCCAAAAATAGGGCGAACTCATCTAACGATGGCAGATCATCCGATGGCAGATCATCGGTGACGCGATCGGGTTGCCAGGTTGTGGAAGTTTCTACATTAGATAAATCTTCACTCAAGCCGCTGAGGGTGAAATCATCCAAGTCGAGATTTAAGTTGGCGACTTCATGAAACGTATCGGGCAGAAGATTTTCATCAAGAGCGGCGCGAGTAAACTGATCTTCTTTGCCTTCCAAGGCAAACTCGGAGTCAGGCAAACCAATTGTGAACGGATCAGTTTGCACCGATTGCAGCATATCAGTCACGGGCGCAGCATCTTGTAGGGAAGCCCAATCAATGGCGATCGCGGGTGGATCAACGGGTGTAGATTGCGCCGACTCTAGAGAAAGATCTTGGAATAGATCGCTTAAAGAGCCAACACTATCGGGTTCTAAAGGATCGGGTTCTAAAGAGAAGGGTTCTAGGTCTGTGAGGAGTGATTCTGTTTCGGCAGTCAGGGGAAATGGCTCTAGGGATGGAACCGCAATAGGCTGATCATCAAACAAGCTAGCGGGTAGCTCAGTAAACTGGCTAGCGGGTCGCTCGGTGATGGAAGTTGTTTCAGTTTCTGCCGTCGCTTCAAAAAAAAGTTCGGGCAACTCTAAATTGCCGCCGCTGGACTCAAACGTGAAGTCCGCCAAAACTGCGGAATGCTCAATGTTGTCAAGCTGATCACCCAGTTCACCCGCTTCAGAATTTGTGGCTTCTGATGAAAAGTCAGTTGATTGGTCGTTTAAGGGCGCGATCGCGTTCCGCTCGATGAAATCATTTGCCTCAGGTTCAGCAGTAGCGCTATCCCCAAACAAGCTTTGGTAAAACTCATCCTGTTCAACAGAGCTATCTTCTACGGGCACTGGGGAGACGAGGGGATTGTTCAGTTCACTGCTCAGCGCTTCTAGCAGTTTAAGCGCCTCATCTAACTCGGCGGTGCTTTCATCCGTCACAGCCAAATTCGATGTGATCCTGTCGGAGACTGCGATTTGTGAAACGTTAGGGAAGCTTTCCGCAGGACTTTCTACGGGAATCGCGGCATCAGTCGGATATGGAAATACTTCAGGTTGAGCCGCTGAATCGCTCAATGGAGTGCCCAAATCCACAGAGCTTGAAATTAATTCTGTGACATCAAAATTGCTACTGTCTGCCGATCTCAACCAAGATTCTAGGGCTGCATCTAACTCCGGCATGGGCGGCAGGCTCTTTTCCTCAGTTGCGCCCTCAGCCGCAATAGACCCGATTGAGTCGGCAGCAGACAAATCAGTTGCAGACAAATCAGTTGCCAATACTGACCTGTCGGGATAGGGAAGATTTGGGCTAGGACTGGGCGCGATCGCCTGCTGCTCAGTAGTCGATTCCAAAAGCGACTCAGGCGGATGGTTAACCGACTCTCTAGGTGCAGAATTTGCCGCTTCGGAGTTTACCGCTGCTTGCCCTTGAGCTAATGAGACTTGCCCTTGAGCTAATGAAAGTAGATAAGATGACGCTTCTTGATTCAACTGCTGCGCCAACTCGCCAATCAGTGACTTAAACGCCACTTCGCTCTGCTGCCCCACGCTATACATGCGCTCTAACCCTTGGGTCAACGATGCTTGATAAACTTGAATGTTGCGCTGGAGTGATTCAAATACGATGTTGAGCGTGGAATCTAGATTGACTAGCATCTGGTCAGAGCGCGATCGCAATGCCTGCAACTGCTCATATTGAGCATTGGCAAGAACACCCGGTAATGGTTCTCCCAAATCGCTAGAATGCCTCCCATAAGAAAGCGCCTGAGCCTGAATGCCCAAAGCTTGCCCAATTTGCTGAGACAAACTCTCTTGTAAGCGACTCATCAGCACTTGAACCAATTCATCACTAAATTGTTGTGGGTTAGGAGGTTGGTTAGGTGGCGGGTCAAGAGAGCGTTGAGCCAACGGCTGATTTTGCCGCTCTGCTTCCAAATGGCTGAGTTCTTTAGTGAGCAATTCTCGTCGCCGCCGCAAATTCTCTAGATCGGCTTGCATCGGCTGCATAACGCTTGCCCGCAGATAGCTCATTTCTTGCAAAATGGCTTGCATCATTTGCTGAGCATCTACCACTGGCAGTGACCCAGAAGCACCAGACGGATAAAACTCTGGCGGATACCCTACAGGCGGATACCCTTCTTGTTGCCGCAGCCCTTGTATGGGTGACTGCTGCTGAAGCCCCACCAGATAGTTACGAACGCGCTCCAAAACCTGCCGCTGTTGAGCAATCTCTCCAGACACGAGCCACGGCAAGCGCGAATTTGCCTTTTTTAAGACGCTGTCAATTTCAGCAATTAAGGCTTGGATTTGATCCTTCTGAGAAGTCACAATGTAGCCCCTGACTAATAAATGAGAAAGGAAAACACAAGGGTAGCAGCATCTTCTGGCTCCACTTTTGAGCGAAATTATCTCAGGACTATGCTCAGGTAAAGCTCACCTTGAAAGCATGGATGATTCTGAAATTCGGCAGTAGATGATAAACGCTAGCCATTGCCAACACCTAGTTTGTCCATTGCCTACGGTTACTGCTCTATAGAATGTGTCACAATCCTAATAATCCTATCTTGCTGTACAAAGTGATAGAAGTGTACTTCGGGAAGCTAGGAAAATAACAATTTTTTGGAAAAACTATCTACCTTGAACCGATGTTTACGCGATCGCGATCGGGCTTGTAAAGTCTTGTTACAACTAATTGAAGTGGCAATCTGTGAAAACTGGGTGAACTCGCGAAATACGCGAAATCTAGAAATCCCCTTAAGACTACTGTGTCTCTAGAGGCATTTACAACCGTCGGCTCTTGAAAACGCACGAGCCTCAAAATACAGGACTCCATATCAACTTTTGAAATAAATTTCATCAGCTTTTGAAATAAACCTAGAATGAACCTGATTGAATTAATTAAATTAAATCCTCACGAGTAAACTATTATTTATCCTGACTTGAAATTTATTGCCGTATCCTTAAGTATCGCTCGATGGAAGATCGATTAAGTCCACGAGACATCCCCGCTAGTATTTTAATTCGCTCATCGCTCTTTTTTGAAGGGTTGCCCGAAGCGGCAGTCGAAAGGGCGACGATGAATGTAGTAACCCGCAATCATCCTGCTAATCAAGTGATTTTGTTGGAAAATGATTGGGGTAGTTCTGTCTATTTTATTTTAAGTGGATGGGTCAAAATCCGTACCTATAACCTGGATGGCAAGGAGGTAACCTTGAACATTCTGGGGAAGGGCGAACTGTTTGGTGAAATGGCTCCCCTTGATGAGGTGCCGCGCTCTACAGATGTGATTACCCTGGCTCCGACTGTGATCGGCAATATGCCTGCTCAAGATTTTGTGCGTCTACTCACCACTGAGCCACAGTCTGGCATTCGATTGGCAAAACTGATGGCGCGTCGTTTGCGGCAAGTCAATCGCCGCCTCCGGCTACGCGAGTCGGATAGTGTGTCGCGGGTCGCAGATATTTTGCTATTCTTGGCGGAAGGACAGGGTAAAGCCAGCGCTAGCGGCACGGGAACAGAAATTCCCAATTTGCCCCATCGCGAATTGAGCAGCCTCAGCGGTTTGGCGCGGGAAACCGTCACCCGTGTCCTTAGCAAGCTAGAAAAGAAAGGGCTGATCACTCGCGATCGCGACTTTCTGTGCATTTCTGATGCCCATGCTCTAGAGCAATTAATGCTGTAGATGCTATGAATTTAGGCAGAGTATCGGGTGTGGCAAGATAAAGTTTTGAATTTTGAATTTTGATGACTAACCCTCGTGTCCTTTGTTTTGGCGAAATTCTGTTTGACTTTTTGTCAGACCAACCCGGCTTACCCTATGACCAAGTTGCCTCTTGGACTCCCTATCCCGGAGGGGCACCCGCCAACGTTGCCTGTGCATTAGTAAAACTGGGTACTTCTAGCGGTTTTGTGGGCTGTGTGGGCGAAGACGATCTGGGCAATATTTTGGTAAAGCTGCTGCAAGATACCCAAGTAAATATAGACGGGGTGCAGCGCCACGCCACAGCACCAACCCGTGGGGTATATGTGTTTCGCTCTCAGACGGGCGATCGCGCCTTTGCCGGGTTTGGAAATTTCGACACGTCTGAATTTGCCGATACTCAGCTTCAAGCCGATCAGCTTCCCGTGGAATTGTTTAAGACGGCGGAGTTTTTGGTGTTGGGCAGTCTAGAAATGGCGTATCCCCACAGCCACGAGGCAACGATGCAAGCAATTCATTTGGCGAAACAATTCGATACCAAAATTTTGCTAGATGTGAATTGGCGACCCGTGTTTTGGACTGACCCGATGGCGGCTCCTGCTATCATTCATCAGTTGGTGAAACAGGCGGATTTTCTCAAACTATCGGATGAAGAGGCAGAATGGCTGTTTGAAACGACCGATCCAGGCGCGATCGCCGATCAAGTTGGGGATGTTTCAGGAGTGCTGGTGACTGCTGGAGAAAAAGGCTGCGCTTACTGTCTACAGGGTAACGAGGGTAAAATTCCTGCTTTTGCGATCGATGTTGAAGATACAACCGGAGCCGGAGATAGTTTTTTGGCAGGCTTTCTCCACCAGCTTTGTCAACAGGGCATTCATAGCTTGAAAGATGCTAACACTGCTCGTGCGATTGTCCGCTATGCTAGCGCGGTTGGCGCGATGACGACCACTCGCCCCGGCGCGATCGCGGCTCAGCCGATCGCCGCTGAAGTAGAAGCCTTTCTACAGCTCAATCAATCGGTAGACGGGTGAAGGTTTCCGCATTGCTAAATCTGGGGATAAAATTTGTAGGGGCAATCCCTTGTGGTTGCCCTTTATCTCCATCAGGGTAGGCACAAGACCGACCCCCACAGTCAGAAATCATACTTTCATTCAGCAACGCCGCGAGTTGTAATGGATGGCAGTCGAGGGTCAAAACTCCTTCACTGCAATCTATCCGGTATTATCAATAAGTCAACAGCCAATCAAGAGCCTCGTAAAGCCCCTACTATAATGAATCGGATTTCTCGTTGGAAAAAAGCATTTTTGTTTGCCCTTTGTGGGGTCATGCTCAGTTGGTTGGCAAGTTGTGGAGGGACTCCTTCTAATAGCCCTCAATCAACTACCGCCAGTGGCAAGCAAGAAATTGAATTTTGGACAATGCAGCTTCAGCCAGAATTCACCGATTATTTCAACCAGCTAATTGCTCAGTTTGAGCAAGAAAATTCGGCATACACGGTGCGTTGGGTCGATGTGCCTTGGGCAGATATGGAGCGCAAAATCCTCACAGCCGTTTCTGCTAAAACTTCGCCCGATGTGGTGAATTTAAATCCTGGGTTTGCCTCTCAGTTGGCGGAGCGCAACGCCTGGATGGAACTCGATCAAAAAGTTCCGGCGGATGTGAAGCAGCTTTATTTGCCGAATATCTGGAAGGCAAGCACACTGAATGGTAAAACCTTTGGGTTGCCTTGGTACTTAACCACGCGGGTGACGATTTACAACACAGATTCATTCAAGCGATCGGGCATGGATAAGCCACCTGCCACTTATGCAGAGTTGGCAACTGCTGCCAAGATGCTGAAGGACAAAACTGGAAAATATGCCTTTTTTACGACGGTGGTGCCTGGAGATTCTGGAGAAGTGCTGGAATCATTTGTGCAGATGGGCGTAAGTTTGACGGATGCCAATGGCAAGGCAGCATTCAATACGCCCCAAGGCAAAGCAGCCTTTGAGTATTGGGTGAATCTCTACAAAAATGGACTGATTCCCAAAGAAGTGCTGACGGAAGGACATCGCCACGCGATCGATCTGTATCAGCGGGGAGACACGGCTGTGTTAGCATCTGGCGCTGAATTTTTGAAAACCATTGCCACCAACGCTCCCACGATCGCAAAATCCTCTGCCTCAGCCGCTCAAATCACAGGCGACACGGGCAAAAAAAACGTGGCGGTGATGAACCTAGTCATCCCCAAGGATACGGATGTGGTAGAAGGTGCGCTCAAGTTTGCCCTCTATGTGACCAATGACTCAAACCAACTTGCTTTTGCGAAAGCTGCAAATGTCTTACCTTCCACCGTAAAAGCGCTACAAAATTCATATTTCACTACGGCTCCGGCAAATGCCACCCCGGTTGACACCGCCAGGGTCGTCAGCGCCCAGCAAATGAAGAATGCAGAAGTGCTGGTTCCTGCAATGAAAAATGTGAAAAAGCTGCAAAAAGTCATCTACGACAATTTGCAAGCCGCCATGTTAGACCAAAAAACGGTAGACCAAGCCATTAACGATGCCGCGACTGAATGGAATAGCCAGTCTTAATCCGCCTGAAAATATATTCTTTCGGTTAAGCTTCTGTGAAAACACTGACATCGCCAAAATCATCGGTTATGTTTCTGGAAGGATTTCTGCATATCTAGAAATCAAGAGCCACTGTAGCGTGTAGAAAATAAATCGATATTATGATGCTTGCTGCTGTTGTGACCAGCGCTGCTGAAGTTCTGCCATCCAACGGTGAGTGCCAAACACCCCAGCCAGCAACCCCGCCACGCTAAAATCTGCATCCAAGGTTTCCCAGTGCAAGCCATCCCCTAGCGGTGTAATTTCTACTTGGGCTAAATCTTCTGGCTTTGCCGCTGCCAATCCTTGAGCAATA
>JBBSCL010000167.1:0-6725 GCA_038250345.1 Leptolyngbyales cyanobacterium | reverse complement strand
CTTCATCACCACTCGCCTACCCAGCTTTGGCCCCTACCAAGACGCCATGGTAACTGGAGAAGAAACCATGTGGCACGCCCTGCTGTCGCCCTACCTCAACCTGGGACTGCTGCATCCGCTAGAAGTCATTGAAGCGGCAGAAACGGCCTACCACGAGCAGGAACTTAGCCTGAACAGCGTGGAAGGCTTTATTCGCCAAGTCCTGGGCTGGCGAGAATATATGCACGGGCTATACCAACAGGTGGATGACGATTATTTTCAACGCAACTGGTTTCACCATACCCAACCACTGCCTGAGTTCTTTTGGGACGCCGACAAAACCGACCTCAACTGCCTGCACCAAACCCTGAAGCAAACCGAGCAGATGGGCTATGCCCACCATATCCAGCGGCTAATGATTTTGGCCAACTTTTCGCTAATCGCTGGGTTGTCGCCCCAGGCGGTCGAAAATTGGTTTCATTCTGCTTTTATTGACGCCTACGATTGGGTGATGCAAACCAACGTGATTGGCATGGGGCTATTTGCCGATGGTGGGATGCTCGCCTCTAAGCCCTACGCCGCTTCAGCCAACTACATCAACAAGATGAGCGACTATTGCAAAGGCTGCAAGTATAGCCCCAGCAAACGCACTGGTGACAATGCCTGCCCGTTCAACTTTTTTTATTGGGACTTTTTAGCCCGCCATCGAAACGCGCTCAAATCTCAAGGGCGGATGAGTTTTATTTTGGCTAATCTAGATAAAATGCCTGCCGAGGAATTGCAAGCGATGCAGCATCTAGCGGTTGAGTGGCATCAGCGCCAAGCCAACGAGAAAGCAGAGAGTGGCCAGTAGTATATCAACAGTCTATTGTTTAACCATTAAATCGCGGAGATAGTAAAAGCGATCGCTCTGCAAACTTGTGCCTTGTAAACGACCGAGATAACCTGCTAACGGTGAAGCAAGTTCTATCAGCAGTTCGTGAACCGTTGGGTTGTCTAGAATATGGCCGCTACTTTTTGCCGCTGTGGCATTGTAATGAACGCGAATTTCTACCACTTCAAACTGCTTTCTTTCGGGATCACTCTCACTCAGTTCTTTAACAACCTGAACAATGTGCGATCGCACCTTAAGCTCTTGCCATATTCTATCAATGTACTGATTTACTTTGTCATCGGCTTCTTCTCCAAAAGGAGCTGTTTTAAGGCAAGGTTTTAGTTCTAGTAAATTAATTGAACCGGGATGGTGAGCCTTTAGTTCAACAAGTCGTTGTAAGGTTTCAGGACGGATAATGTTCATTTGATTTTCTACTGCCGCCTTTTGAGCTGCTGACGTTAATCTACCTGCTGAAAAAATCACTTTGACGGCGTGATCAAAACGTACCTTACCAAGATGCGTATTTCCTAAATTGATCAGTTGAGCAGCTACGCCATTAGGCACATTTTCATACCTACTGGCCTTACACTCTCCCACCAATGAAAATGGAGCATCACAATAGACATCTAAGCCGCCTGCACCACCTGTCGCCTCTGGATCAAGGCTATTATTTTGGGAATTTGTAAAACCAAGTTTAATAAGACTTTTGCGAACTAGCTTTTCAAAAGCATAACCATCACTAGAATTGCCAACATTAACGAGTTCTCTAATCCAACCTAAATCTGAATCAACTAGTCCATAAGAACCCTCAAGACTCCATCCTATTAATGCCTTAACTTCTTGGCAAAGAGTTTGAGCCGCAGGAGTGGGAGGGATGAGAGAAGCGATCGCACTATATAAATCTACTAACTCACCATGAAGCAGTGACTCCCCTGCCTCAAGCTGTCTCTTGCGCTGATTGAAAGCGGCCTCATCCAATACAGGTAAAAATCCAGTCACCTTAAGAGGAAGCGAAAACTTATTAGATATGTCTAAAGCCGGCAAGCCTATGAACTTTCCTAACTTATTTGGAACTAGGCTATTCGCTAATACGGGGATAGGTTGAGGTAAACAGTAAACTCGTAAGGAGGCAAGAAAAACAGGTTGCCTTTGTTTTAATTCTGCCTGTAGCAATTTAGAAGTCCACACAGTCAAGCCAGATAGTTTCTCTAGCTGGTCTGCTTCATAGACCATGCTACAAGCTTCACATTTTGCCCACAGGCTAACCATGGGGAAATTACAATCTTGCTTCAGTAGAAAAGATTGAATGAAATCTAAGACATAGCGATGATAGTATTCCTTTAAAGGCAAGGAATTCATTCCTATAGTGTAGGGATAAAGCGCAAAGCTCCATCCCTTTTCTATAAAAACTCTAGGCATCGCAGTAATAGACTGACCTCCACTCAATGCGGCGATATCTGCTACTGATAAACACAAAGCCCGATCAAGAAAAATTGATTCACTCATTAACCATCAACTCTGCCAAATCATCCACTTCGGAAAGTTCAGAAACTGCTAAATCATGGTCATCAGACGTATCAGAAATTGAGTATTCTGGCTCATCTGCTTCATCTTGAATATTCGGCACTTGATAAGATGGATCGCTCAGAATTTCTAGAATTAGAGGATTGTAAACCCCCAAGTTGTAATCGGCACCCTTCTCGGACATAAAATTAGAGATTTGATCTTCAGTGATTTTATAGTCAGATTCACGTTTCTGATAGACCATTCGAAGCGCTAAAAGAGGCTTAATTTCTTCTTGCTTTAATTCTACAAACTCCCCGCCTTTTTCAATCAACGGCTGAAGGTATATATTCTTAAAGCGGCTATTCATTGGTTTAGTTTTAGAACGAACTAAACAACCACGCGTTAAGTCAAAGCGATTTTCTGTGTCTAGTAGTCTCTTAAATCCTGCCCCTAAAGCTTTGCCCCCATCATATTGCAGCACCGCAACTCCAATACTGACTTTCTTGCCGCTTTCCTCTCCAAGAAGCTTGAAGTTTAGGTAGTCATCTTTACCACCTCGCTTTCCTACTCCGGTCGTAATTTCTTTCAACGTCACATGTTCTATCGTTTCACCAATTAGTCGTTGAAAATTAAATAGCAATGCATCAGCTAGTAGGTAGTTGTCATCTAGGCAACTTGCAAACTCTCCATCCAATTCAGTTGTAAAAGCAAACTCAACTGGATCAATAGGTGCAAGGGGAGTTATGCAGTTTTCTCTACACCACTTTAAAACTTCTCGAACCGTTGGTCTTCCTTGACCAATCGCTTTAAGTTGTTCTTCATCAAAAGGATAAATGGGATGTGGAGGAACTAAGCCTCTTGCGTCATAGTATTCCTTAAGGAAAAAAGCAACTAGCTCAGTAGTTGAATCAGGATCTAGATATTTTAGATCGTAAGGTTCACTGTAAGTCTTCATCTTACTTGAAACACCACCAGGAAGCACACTTGCCACTCGATCTTTCCAGGTTCCTGGCATCATTACTGTTAGAACTACGCCTCGGTTTAGATTCTCGACTAGTTCTTTAACCAAATTGGCAATGACTTGTGATTTATGCAAGCCCGCATCATTAAACTCTAAAATATCTAGCTCATCAAAGCAGATAACAAGTTCATTGTACTCACTAATTAAAGCTAGGATTTGCAAAACCGCATCAAAAGATTGGTTCTGATTAGGTAATCTCAACTCGTTTGCTTTGAACTGGGCTAGTTCTTTACCTGCCAGCCAGTTAGAAGCATAGGAAACCTCATCATCTGACAATGTCCAAAAAATAGCGCGAACAATGTCTGGATCTTGAATATTTTTATTTCTGCAAAAAGCTTTTGTGAGTTGATTAACCCATTTTATATCTTGTTCTTCATCACTATTCTCAAAGCGTTTGACAAAGTCTTTTGGAGCCATTATTGCCAATCCAAGGGATTTAGCGGCTTCATTGGCCATTGCTGCTGCAAGCTCTTGCCATTGTTTGACCCCTTGGCTACCAATATTACTCAAGCTATCAGCCAGAATTTGCTGAAATCCCTGTTTAAACTGATTTAAGTCATTAAATTTGTTGGCAAATACAAACAATGCACCTCCCTGAACCTGGAGACGATGACGAATTCTGCTGATAATGTGAGTTTTACCAGTTCCATCTTGAGCTGTAACGAGAATTGAAGTTGTTGAATAACGCCCTGCACGAATATCTTCCAATGCTTGAAAAACGGCATCTGAAGCATGGGCATTAAGAGGCTCAACATCCGGAAATCCCTTCCCCCACACATTATTAGCGTTAACAAATGGAGGCTGAGAAAATGGATTATGGTTCTGAAGAACCGCATTAATTTCGCTGAGTTCAGACGGTGCGAGAGTATCGTTCATTATGCCTAACTGAAGAATTGAAGAAGATTTGGGAGATTAGTTCTAACTGAAAAATAAATGAAAAACTAGTGTATAAGTTTGGCATAGTAGCGAACACCACCCAAGGCAGTTTTGATCGAATCATCAGCCTTGTCTGGTGTAATATCTGGCATTTCTCCACCAATAAGTTGCCAAAGATTATTGGTTTGCATTTCTAAAACTCCATTATCAAACTGCGAGCGAGAAACCTTCTCACCAATCTCACGTCGAATTCGGTAAATCGGAACTAGATGATCGTAGTTGTAGTCTCGGTTGAGGCGATTGTAGACTTCCAAAGCCAAGTTCTTAAATTTATCGTAAGACATGATCGCGGCCTTTTCAACCTTGCCATTAGTTTGGCTAGAACTGACGAGGTTAGTGTGTTGACGAAACCATCCCAGCAAAGCATTTGCCGTTTTTGCTCCAATTTGAGCTTCAAATTTGAAGTCTGAGCTGTTCAGTCCCATCCCCAACAATTTAATCCCTTCAGGAAGCAGTGAGATTCTTTCGTATCGTTTTCCATCGGGAACAATGGCGATCGCCTCTGCTCTTTTTAGGCGCTCAAAGCTACTTTCATAATCACTAGATTTTTCTTTCGTGCGTTTAATCCGCTCTAGTACCTTTCCTTTTTGAATAGGTGTCGTTAAACCACCTAGATCCCATACAGCCAGCAAAAGGCGAGTTTCATCTTTAGACACAACTTGGCTAGTAATTAAAGTTGACATTTTTGACTCCTAATTTCAGCATCTAGTCTGACAATTCGACTTAACAGATAACCGTCGTAGAGACATTCAAGCACTACTAATCTCAATCTGGCACAATAAGAGGCGGTAAAAGGAATTGCCTTCTTATTTCTCCAAGCGTGAATTCTGTGGGGGCTGCAAATCTATCTTGTATTCGCCAGTGCCTTACATAGAGATCCGGAAACAAACTAAATATTTATCAAAAATGAGTTAGTGGTGGCAAAAAATGACTTAAGCCCCAGAACGGTTAAGCAAATCTTAAAGCTAGCTTTATATTGCCCACTCTCTTCCGTGATACCACATTCATTCATTAAAAAGCTGGTGGGAAGCATCGGACGCTCATTACTTAGCTCAATCTACCTGAGCATAAAGTTTTGATGAATCCCTACGGTACAGATGGGTTACCAGATTAGTAAGATTTTGAAAAGACAGAGGCTTCGCTGTAAAACCACAGCATTAGATCAGTAGATTTAACTATAAATAATGTGATTAGTGCTCCCTGCTTCGTGTCTGCCATCGTCAGAATCCAATCTACGGAGGAAGAATCTTTTACACTAGAGCATTCAGGCTGATGTCTTGCGACTTTTCGGGTAACTAGTCTAGCGGCTTTATGGGATCACAACCGTTTATTACCATTGACAACAGTCAGCAGATTTCGCTGGCGCAGGCATTCCAATATCTGCAAGCGGCAGGTCGGTTGGATGGTTTTTTAGGCGATATTTTGCGTCAGTATTTGCTGGAACGCGAGCTGCTGCAACGAACCGATTTGGCGATCGCCCCCCTCCTGATAGAAGCTGCGATCGCCAACCTGCGCCAGGAGCATAACCTGATGGATGGCGAGCGGTTTGCTGCATGGCTGGCCAGTCAAGAGTTGGACGAAGCCGAACTGCGCCAACGGCTACGGCGCGATTTGAAAATTCAACGTTTAAAGCAAACGCTGGCTGAAGCCAAAGGGCAAGAATACTTTATTGATCGCAAGCTGGCGTTAGATCGCGTCGTGCTGTCGCGGATTGAAGTAGGCGATCGCGACCTAGCCGAAGAATTGCAGCAGCAAATTGCCGACGGCAGCCGCTTTGAACAGCTTGCCCAAGACTATTCCATGGCGGGCGATCGGATCTTCAACGGCATGATGGGGCTAATTAGCCGAGGTAGCTTGCCCGACCTAGTGCGCGCGGCGATCGATGTGGCCGCTGCCGGCGATATTGTGGGGCCATTGGCTACAGAGCAAGGCTGGGCGCTGTTTCGCATTGAGCAGATTTTGCCCGCCTCCCTCAATGACTCCGAGGTGCTACAAACCGTCCAAGACGAATTGCTCGACCAATGGCTATTGGACAAATTGCAGGGATTGAATATTGAAGTGCAGGTGGGAGGAAACGAGGAATGATCGGTCAGCGTTTGCTTAAATCACTCTTTTTAGGCGTGTTCAGCCTGTGTTTGTTCACCCTGACGGCTTGCGGCTCTCCACCCGTCACTGCCAGCAGCGTCACCCATTTGACCCTGTGGCAGGGGGTCAATCCGCCGCCCAATCGCGATGTATTGCAGCGGTTGGTCGAGCAATTTAACCAGACCCATCCTCAGATTCAGGTGGAGTCGCTGTATGTGGGGCAGGGCGATCAGCAAATGCCGAAGATTTTGGCGGCAATTGTGGGCAATGCCGCACCCGACTTGCTGTGGCAAGCCCCCACCATCACCGGGCAACTGGTGGACT
>JBBSCL010000166.1:0-6725 GCA_038250345.1 Leptolyngbyales cyanobacterium | reverse complement strand
TTGGTCGGTGGGCGAGTAGAAGCCCTCAATGTCCGGCTGCAAGGGGAACTTGCCACGAATCAAAGCCAGCCCATTGTCATCGCTGCATTAAAAGGACTGCTCTCTCACGCGCTGCAAGAGCGGGTTAACTATGTGAATGCCAGCATTGAAGCGAAAGAGCGCGGCATTCGCGTGGTAGAAACCCGTGATGCGTCAATCAAAGACTACACGGGTTCCTTACACCTATCTGCGAAGGGTTCTTTGGGGGAACATTCCGTAGCTGGGGCGCTGCTCGGCGACTCCGAAATTCGCATTACTAGCGTGGATGACTTTCCTGTTAACGTTCCCCCCAACAAGTACATGGTCTTTACCATGCACCGAGATATGCCAGGAATTATCGGCAAAATTGGCTCTTTGTTGGGCAACTTTAATGTCAACATTGCCAGTATGCAAGTGGGGCGAAAGATCGTTCGAGGAGATGCCGTCATGGTACTTAGCATTGATGATCCACTGCCCGATGACGTTCTGGCTGAGTTTCTCAAAGTTCCCGGCATCCGAGATGCTTATACTGTCACCCTATAGGAGTGCTTGAGACTGCTAAAGACCCTCTCCCTAGCCCTTTCCCCATGGGAGAGGGAACCCAGAAGTCCAAAAACTCTTCGCCTTAGGGAGTAGACCGCAGAGCGTGCGCAGCAGGGTTGGGATGTCGCTTGCTTCCCGCAAGGTGGGCAAGATTGATTGAGTTTTTTCCTATCTCCTAGTTCCCTTAAATCATGGCAAATAGCTGGTGGGAAATTCAGATTCTCTCTGATCCGTTGCTAGAGGATACGCTCTTTTGGCGGTTAGATGCGTTTGGCTGTGTGGGATCATCGAGTCAAATGAAGGGGTCATCTTGTTTAATGCGCGCCTATGTTCCTGAAGCACAAGTCCAAATGCTAGATTTGGCAGCGCTGTCTCTGCTGTTGCGGCAAGATGCCCTATGTCTCGGCTTACCTGCGCCCATTGCCCAATGGAACTTAATCGAAGAGGAAGACTGGGGAAGTAATTGGAAACAGCACTGGAAACCACAAAAAGTGGGCGATCGCTTGCTGATTAACCCGGCATGGCTGCCTACTCCAGAACTGGGCGATCGCGTGTTGCTCAAACTAGAGCCGGGGGTTGCCTTTGGCACCGGTGAACACGCCACCACTCAACTCTGTTTAGAAGCCCTGGAAATGAGATTAGGAGCGCCTGCCCTCGCCAGCGAACCACTACCAATAAATTTGGTGATTGCCGATATTGGCTGCGGTTCTGGCATTTTGTCGGTTGGGGCGCTTTTGTTAGGAGCCAAACAAATTTATGCCGTTGATACCGATCCCTTAGCGGTTAAAGCAACCCGCGAGAATGGCGACCTGAATCAAATTGAGTCCGATCGCTTAATCATTGCTCAAGGCAGCGTAGACCAAATTGCTGAAATGATTGATGCTCCGGTGGATGGCATTGTCTGCAACATTTTGGCAGAGGTGATTATTGATTTGATTCCTCATATGAGCGCCATCATGAAGCCGAATACCTGGGGAATCCTCAGCGGCATTCTAGTTGAACAGGCAAAACCTGTGGCAGATACCCTAGAAGCAAACGGATGGATGGTTACTGCGCTATGGAAGCGGGGAGAATGGTGCTGCCTCAATATTCGGCGATCGTGAAGATGAGGGCGATCGCGCTTCGCTCCAATTATCTATCGTTTCAACACCAACACCACTCCAGCAATAATCAACCCTAGCCCAAACACTTGATATCGAGAAATCGATTCGTTAAATACGAAGTAACCCAGCAGCACTGAAAACACATAGCTAATTGAAACCGCTGGACCTGCCACGCTCAGCTTGACACGAGTTAAGACTAAAATAAATAAAATTGAACTAAGAGCATATACCGCTAAACCCGCGACTAGCTCAGGCGTTAAGGCAATATTTAAAACATGAGAGACAGCATTATTAGCATTCACTTTGCCAAGTTTCATAGCGCCTAATTTGAGCAGAAGCTGACCTCCGGATGCCATCAATATTGCAGACAAAAACAGCAGGAATTCTTGGAAAGTCACGGGTGTACTCTTGCACGATGGGATTCAGTCTCCTAGTTTACCGCTAAGTTGTTGAATAATTTATCGGGAGAACGGGCTAGAATCGACTCGCAACTTAATCGGGCTGTAGCGAAAAATGGTTAGCACCACTACTAAGTCTGCTTACACCGACGAGCAAACCGCTGTTTGGATTCGTGGCTTGGTTTCCTTGGCGTGGGCAGATGGTCACTTTGATACGAAAGAGCAGGCAATGATTTCGGCACTGCTCAATAAAGATTTCACTGCTGAAGAAAAAGCAAAAGCAATGGAGCCAATTTCTGCTGATGAGTTGGCAAAGGTTCTAGGCGGCGATCGCGACTTAGCAGAAAACTTCCTCAGAACCGCCGTCATGGTGGCATTAGCAGATGAAGATTATTCCATCAGCGAAGACAAAATGCTGCAACAGTACTGTCAAGCATTAAAGCTAAAGCCGGATGTCCTAAACGTTCTCCGATCTACGTTCCAAAGTATCGCAGATGCCCAGCCAGCCGATGGCGTTGAATCCTTTCCAACTTCTGGCTTAATGCCCCCCAACATAGATGTTGATCAGGTGGATGTGTTGCATCCCGTGCGCGATTGGCTCGATCGCATGGATGTTCAAGACCCCAAGATTGCGCGGCTAATGTGCAAAATGATCCCCGCTCAATGCCCTTTTGAGCGAGACATCACCTTATTTGGGCGCAAGGTCGTTCACATTCCGCCCCTGTGCAAGCTTAATCCGCTGTATGACCAACTGGTCGGCTTACGATTCCGCGCCCTCTCCTATCTTGCCGATGACTGTAAAGAAGACATTTCAGAGTATGTGTGAAGGAAGGTGAGGGGCGAGAGGCGAGAGGAAGGCAATAGGAAGAAGGCGGGGGGTGAGGGGGTGAAAAGTGAAGGAAGAGGTGGATTTCGCGATTTGAGGGTTTGGCAAAGGGCGAAGATTTTGGCAGTTGCAATCTATAAGCTGACCGAAGAAGGCAGGCTTGCAAAAGATTTTGGACTGCGAGATCAGATGCAAAGAGCGGCGGTCAGTGTTTGCAGCAATATTGCTGAAGGCGACGAGCGAGGCAGCGATCGCGAATCCGTACGCTTTTTCTACATTGCCAAAGGATCTCTCGCTGAATTGATAACCCAGCTAGAAATTGCCCGTGACATCGAGTTTATTAGCGATCAGCAACTTCACCCGTTAGAAGATGAATGTATTCAGATCGGCAACATGCTAGGAGCATTGATCAAAGCCCGCTCTTAATTTCTTCCTCTTCCACCTCTCGCCCATTGCCTCTCACCTCTTGCCTCCTATGGATAAATCAGGATTTTGTAAGTGTCGGGAGTTGGCGCGATCGCTCGATCTACAGCAGCAGAGAGGTCTTTGAGCGAAAAGCGATCGCTGACTAGAGCATCCACATCGATCCATTGGTTGAATACGATATCCGCTGCAAGCTGTTGCACTCGGTAAGACGAACTGTAGCTACCCATCAGATCAATCTCGCGGCGATAGAGAATATTGGGATTGATCGGAATTTCTAGCTCATCAGGAAACTCAGCAAAAAACAAGATTTTCCCGCCTTTACGGGTGCAATCTAAGGCTTGAAAAAAAGCTTTGTCACTCGGCACAGCAAGCAAGCTGGTATCAACTCCCATTCCTTGGGTCATCGCCTGGATTTTGACAGTCAGTTCTGGATCACGCGCATCAAAAGCAGCATCCGCACCGACGGCAAGCGCTTTTTCGATGCGACTCGGCAGCAAGTCTGTAGCGATCGCCCGTGCGCCAAAATACTTGACCAGCATAATGAACATTAGCCCAATTGGACCCGCTCCCGTAATCAAAACCGTTTGTCCGGGCTGAATTTGGGCTTTCTTCACCGCTTTCAAGCAGCAATTCGTCGGCTCCACAAAGCTAGCCTGCTCAAAGGTAATCGCGTCTGGAATCGTCATCAACCCGCCATTTCGCACAATATGTCCCGGCACTTTCACATACTCTGCAAACCCGCCGCCGCTGGGCGCAAACCCTGCTGTAGTAGTGATATTTTTATAAACATCGCACATAGAAAAGTTGTCATTTAAGCAATAGCCGCAGTGCATACAGGGAATGTGGTGCAGCACAACCACGCGATCGCCCACAGCCCAGCCGTTCACCTCAAATCCCACGGCTGAAATCGTTCCCGCCGTTTCATGCCCAAAAATGCGGGGCGGCTCATATAGCGGATAGCGAATCTTTTTAATATCCGACTGGCACAGCCCCACCACCTGCACCTGCACCAAAACCTCATCTGGCAACAGTTCCGGCACTGGCACCTCTTCGTAGCTAAGGTTATTCACCCCACGAAACACCTGCGCTTTCATCCGCTATTCTCCTGAAGACCCTCCGATGTAGACTGTATCATTAGCCGCTAGCATGAACCTACCGTTATTGTTCTTGGGTTTTCGCTTGCGATCGCCGAACTCTTCACCGGATTCGATTTTTGAAAGAATTTACTCATCGGCACATAGGGATTCATTACCGACCTGATTAAATCTACCTTCAAAAATGCTGCCAAGAAACTGGCTGGTAACCGCATAGGCGGCTCGTCGGATAAGCAAAAGCTGGTCAGGCGATTTGATCAATATGTTTTTGTTATGTTAAAATTCTTTTTTGGACACCTTTTAGGTTACATCATTGGACTTATTCTCCGGGAAAACCCGTGCAACAAAATGAAAGCCCGATGGGCGATCGCTCCTCTTTCCGGGCTTTTCTGATCAGTTGAAATTTTTTTATGCTTTTTGATTGAAGCATCATAAGCTACATCTATTTCATCTAAAACAGTAGTTGCGTAACTTTTAGACACCCAATCTTTTCAATAAGTTGTGTTAAAGTTCTGGCATCACAATTCTGGTTCTCTCAACCTCATTCAATCTACCATTTCATCTTTTTGACATTGATTTTAGTCAATTAATTGCACTTATTCTTTTGATTATTGAATCATTGAGACTTTTTAAGTGACTTAATTCATTCACCGTTTTGTAGATTGTTCTTATTCTTTGCAATTCTCGCGATGGGTAGATCAGGTTAAATTCTCCTAACCAAGAACAATCTATTGGTTTTCATGCTTCTACAAATCGCTTTTTCAATATATCTTTCTTGAGTTTTGTCATTTTGTTTCTTCAGGATGATGGGTGAATCGAATGCAAGCGATAAGGTTGTCCATAGGCTTTTAACAAGTTTTTTTAGTGGAAAACGAATGGTAAACGGACGAATGGTAAAGAAGCCAAATTAGCTCTTACTTGCCTCAAAAATATTTATAGGTGTGAGAAGAATCACTACATTTTGTAGAAAATGCAGCTATTTTCAATCCATTCAGTGTTGCTCTAATTCGATAAAACTATGTTTTTCCAAAACCAAAAGTCCATCGCTCTGATTTCAGTTCATGGAGACCCCTCGGCTGAGATTGGGAAGGAAGAAGCAGGCGGACAAAATGTATATGTGCGTCAGGTTGGGGAGGCTTTATCGCGGCAAGGTTGGCAGGTTGATATGTTCACACGACGTGCTGACCCTGATCAGGCTCCGATTGTTCAACATAACGATCGCTGCCGCACCATTCGCCTTACAGCGGGACCCCAAGCCTTCATTCCACGCGATGAATTGTTTGAGTATTTGCCAACATTTGTACAGGAATTTCTCAAGTTTCAGCGTCACTCTAGACTGCAATATCGCGTTTTGCATACCAATTATTGGCTATCTTCTTGGGTTGGAATGCAACTGAAAAAGGTTTTAGGCATCCCGCAAGTTCATACTTACCATTCGTTGGGCGCGGTGAAATATCAGTCTGTGCCAACGGTGCCTCTCGTTGCAACGACGCGACTAGAGGTAGAAAGAATGCTTTTGGAAACGGCAGAGCGAGTTGTGGCAACCAGTCCACAGGAAAAGGAACATATGCGATCGCTGGTTTCAACCAAGGGTGCGATCGACATCATTCCTTGTGGCACTGATATCAGCCATTTTGGCTCCGTTTCGCGTCAAGAAGGGCGGCAGACTTTAGGCATTGCCCCTGACGAAAAAGTGGTGCTTTACGTTGGGCGATTCGATCCTCGTAAGGGCATTGAAACCCTAGTTCGAGCGATGGGTCATTCTAGCCTGCGCGATGGTGGCAAACTGCGGTTAATTATTGGGGGCGGCAGTCGTCCGGGTCAGAGTGATGGGCATGAGCGGGAGCGAATTGAGGGCATTGTGGCTGAGTTAGGGCTGGCTGAAATTACCGAATTTCCGGGTCGCCTCAGTCCGTCAATCTTGCCAATTTACTATGGAGCAGCAGATGTGAGCGTGGTGCCGAGTCACTATGAGCCGTTTGGGCTGGTGGCGATCGAGGCGATGGCGTGCCGCATCCCGGTTGTGGCGAGTGATGTTGGAGGCTTGCAGTTTACCGTGCGATCGCACGAAACTGGGCTGTTGGCACCGCCTAAAGATGATGTGGCATTCGCAGCAGCGATCGACCGTATCCTTACCAATCCCGAATGGCAGTTGCAGCTAGGACAGCAAGCGCGTCTCCATGTAGAGGAGAAATTTAGCTGGGATGGCGTTGCTAATCAGCTAAGTCAGCTTTATCTACACCTATCGAAGCAATCGGCTAAAAAGGCTGAATTGTCTGCTGTTAGCGCTTAAAGGTTAAAAGAGCGATCGCTTGTT
>JBBSCL010000165.1:0-6758 GCA_038250345.1 Leptolyngbyales cyanobacterium | reverse complement strand
GGAAAGGTGCTGTCTCCCACACAGTAAAGCCCCGGAATTGCCGTCCGGTTAAAGGGCATTCCTAACAATCCGGCTAGCTTGCGAACTGGAATCGGACCGTAAGTGCCATCGTCTCGTCCTAAAAAGCGGCGATGGGTGCGAGGGGTTCCCACTTCTTGATAGTCGAGATAGGTAGAAAGATTAGGGAAGATTGCTTCTAGTCGAGTAATAATTCGAGCCGCCGCCGCTTCTTTCTGCGCTGCATAGTCAGTCGGCGAAAGTCCCTGCCATGTTTCTAGCCAACTGGGGGTAAACGCATGAATGATATGGCATCCACTTGGGGCGAGACTTGGATCAAGCAGACTAGGGAGCGACACAAAAATGGTTCCTTCCTCAGCTTCTATTTTGTTCCAACCTTCCAGCAAAATATGGTGACATTCTGTTCCTAAAGGGAGCGCTTCCGCCTTAACGCCGAGATGCAAACTCAGAAAACTAGGAGATTTGCGATAGCGCTGTTGCCACTTTTTCTCAGCCGTGGGCATTTTTTCAGGCGGCAGCAATTTTTCAAAGGTATCCCAGCGGGTCGCGTTGGAAACAATCCGCTTTGCCCGAAATGTTTCGCCAGAAGCAAGCTGTACGCCAACTGCGCGACCACTCTCTTCAATGATTTGAGTCACTCTAGCTTTATATTGAATCTGCCCACCATACTTTTCTAAGCCTTGCACGAGCGCTTGAGCAATTTTGCCAACGCCACCTTTGGGGTAGTTGATGCCGCCATAGTGGCGATCGCTAAACACCATGCCTGCATTAATCATCGGCGTGAAATCGGCTGGCACCACTGACCAGCAAAAGCACTCCATGTCAATAAATTTCAGCAGTTCAGGATCGCGAATAAACTGGCGGGCGTAGTCTCCAGCATTTTTGGGTAGATATTTGACTAAACCTAAGCAGGCGAGGGGATGCTGAAAAAACACTCGCATTAGGTAGCGCGGTTCTTCTAAAGACAATAGTTCGATCGCATTTAAGCAGTTAAAAACTTTCCAGCACTCGCCATAAAATCGCCGAATCCCACTTTTTTCGTGGGGAAAGCGATCGCTCAATTCTTGCAAAAACTTCTCATAGTCGCGATGAACTTTTAGCTCTAATTCGTTGGGCAAGTGGTAGTGAATTTGCACCGGATCGGCAATAGTTTCAAGCGGCATATCCACGGCTGCCAAAGCGCGAGTCAGAAGATTGGTGGTGCCGCGATCGCCAAACCCAAACATCATGGAAGCGCCCACATCGAAGCGGTAGCCCGATCGCTCAAAATATCCAGCACTGCCGCCAGGAATCACATAACGCTCTAAAACCAGCACCTTAGCCCCTTTGACGGCAAGCTGCGTCGCAGTCACCAATCCTCCAATGCCGGAGCCAATCACAATCACATCAAATTCTGTCAGAGTCGTATTTTTAGAACTGGCGGAGTTAGAAAGCAATTCAAAGCTAGAAGACGCAGGCGAGTTAGGAGACACAAGAGTACGCTATGAAACATTTCAGTCAGGCAAGTGATTGCAATGACTATTTTTTAGTGTATCTGGAACTGCCTCTTGGCGGATTCAGTTTATCTAAACACTGGGCTGTTTCGCAAAAAAATGGGACTAGCCTGCGAACGCTGACTAATCCCACCTGCCGATCCTTCAGAGAGGAGAACACTGAAATCAATATAAGCTTGTTGATATTTAATGTCAACTATATTGAAATAGTTTCTCAATAAACTGATTTAAGAATAAATACGGGTGATCGCATATCCAAATCTGCTCCTGCAAAAATCCTTCAAGGGGAAGTATTATAAGGCAACGCCTACAGCCAAAATGCCACCCCAGCGGTTATGACTATTCAATTGCGGGTTTACGTTCCTCCCCATCCCTTAATTAAGCATTGGCTCGCGATCGCTCGAAATGCAGCGACTCCTTCTTCGCTGTTTCGCACCTCCATGACTGAGTTAGGGCGCTGGCTCACTTATGAGGCAATTCGCGATTGGCTGCCCACTAAAGATGTCACTTTGGAAACCCCTTTGGCTGCTTGTCCTGGCACCTTTGTCGATCCAGAGGTTCCTCTGGCAATGGTGCCGATTTTGCGAGCGGGATTGGCATTGCTCGATGGCGCTCAAACATTGCTGCCCCTCGCCTCGATTTATCACTTGGGTTTTGTTCGCAATGAAGCAACCTTAGAAGCCAGTTGCTATCTCAATAAGCTGCCCGATCAGTTTGATCCTCAAACCCGTGTTCTCATTCCAGAGCCAATGCTGGCAACCGGAGGAACGATCATTTCAGTCATGGCAGAACTCACCCAGCGGGGAATTGATCCGGCGATGGTGCGGATTATTTCGGTGGTGACGGCTCCACCTGCCTTGCAAAAATTGAGTGCCGCCTATCCAAGTTTACATGTTTACACTGCTGCCATTGATGAACAGGTGAATGAACAGGGCTTCATCGTTCCAGGACTGGGAGATGCGGGCGATCGCACTTTTGGTACATGAAATGATAGGCTAAACACGAGATACTGAGCAGTAGTCGATTGGTTTCCCTGTAAAGCAAGTAATTTAGTTTGTAATGAGCCAACAAGACGGATTTTCAGGTGGTTTTTTACTGGGCACCATTGTGGGTGGTGTCGTGGGTGGGGTTGTGGGTGCGCTGATCGCCACCAAGCAGCTTGAAAATTCACCTGCAACGGAAGATCCGGTGCTAGGTGCAACCCCTTTAGAGGGTAAACCGACTAAGCGCAAAGGTTTATTTAAGCCTGCTGCTGCCCAAACCGATATGGAAGCAGCGCGTCGCAGTTTGGAAGATAAAATTGCTCAACTGAACGAGGCGATCGACGATGTGCGCCAGCAGTTAGGGGGTGTCAATGGCAGTTTGGTCAGTGATACGAGTGAACAATCGATTTCCAAGAAGCCCTAGGGACAAGGTTAATTCCACGAAGCTAATTCCACGAAGAAACCCAGACAAAAAGTAGAATGTTAAACTAGCTATTAAAGACGTTACGCTCAGGCTGTTTTGCAAGTTATGCAAAGCGCTCTAGCACCCTACAATCGCTACTACGAGTATTACTGCTTATGACTACTGCCTCTCCCCTTGCTCTGTTGGTGTCTACCCTAGCGACCTTCGTTAGTATTTACCTAGCTTTGCTGCTAATCCGAATTTTGCTAAGTTGGTTTCCTAATGTCAACTGGTTCGATCCACCGTTCTCAATTCTGAGTCAGTTAACCGATCCCTATCTCAACGTCTTCCGAAACATTATTCCTCCGCTAGGGGGTCTAGATTTTTCTCCAATGCTGGCATTTCTGCTACTTAGTTTTATTCAGCAAGCTTTGAGTTCCTTCCGCCTTTCTTAAAAGAAATGGGTTGATTGTAGTAGCCAAGCTGATTGTTGATGGCGTTTTGAATGGTGTTCTTGTTTGACTTCAAAACGATGACAAAAGCCTCGCTCATAAATTTATGAGTGAGGCTTTATTTTGATCAAATTCAAAATAGAGAATTCTTCAGCGTCTCACTTTGCCGATAAATCCAGCAGCTTTGAACTGCTCTAATTTTAGAGGCGGCGGCTGATTGGCTGGAACGGTAATTCTTAGCTCAAAATCGCTCATACCAGGAGGAACGGTTTCAATGGAGCCGAGCCGAGTGCGGTTTTCCATGACGGAATTATCATTTGCATCATAAATGCGCCCGAAAATATCGGCGTTGATTACGGGTTTGCCCGACGTGTTTTCTGTTTTGCCTGTGACAATGTAACAGCTAGCAGCCGTTGCGTTGCCGCTGGTTACCGTCCCTTCTGCCACTTCAGCCGAACAGGCATGGTAGGAAATTTCTGAGAGCTTGATTTGAACCAGCGCATTGGCGGGAGCCGTTAACAATGGACTGAAAGTTAGGCTTAGGCTGATGAATAGGGCGATCGCAAATGATCTCAACGGAGTAAGGTGCATACGCTCAGAAAAAGTGTGGGGCGGCGAAACCGTGATTTCCCAGCTTAGCCTGAATCCAGAGCAAAATATGACGTTAGTTCAGTTAAACTGCGGTGCGATCGGTGAGGATTTCGTAGCCTGTTTCGGTAACTAAAACCGTGTGTTCAAACTGGGCGGACAGCTTTTTATCCACGGTAACCGCAGTCCAGCGATCGCCCAAAATGCGGACATACTTCGATCCTTGATTAACAATTGGCTCGATCGCCAGCGTCATTCCCGCCCGCAGCTTTTCATTGGGCATCTCCTTCGTCCGAAAGTTAAAGACTGACGGCTCTTCATGCAGGTTACGCCCCACACCATGCCCAGTAAAATCTTCCACGACGGTAAACCCATTCGCCTTTACGCAATCTTCGATCGCCCCTGCCAAATCAAGTAAATAAGCGCCCGCTTTTACCTGCTCAATCCCTTTGTAGAGAGCTTCTTCGGCAACCCGAATCAAGCGTTCGGCTTCGGGTGCAACCTTGCCCACCGCGATCGTGATGCAGGAATCGCCATGAAACCCTTCAAAATAGGCTCCTGTATCCACTTTTAAGACATCGCCAATCCGAATCGCCTTGCGCCGATTGGGAATTCCATGCACGACTTCATTGTTAATCGAAGAACAAATCGATGCGGGAAAGCCGTGATATCCCTTAAAACTAGGAGTCGCACCCATTTCACGAATTCGCTGCTCCGCATAGGCATCCAGATCTAATGTCGTCATCCCCGGTTCAACCCGCTCTGAAATCTCCTTCAGAACGGTTGCCACGATCTTCGCAGCTTGACGCATGGTTTCAATTTCGCGAGATGACTTAATTTCAATCCCTCGGCGCTGCCGTTTGGGAGATGGCAGGGCAGGCTTATTTAACAATTGACTGAAAATATTCATGAAAAAATCGAGGTACTACAGAAAGGAAAAAAGCGGGTCAGAGCTTCTTTAAAGTAACTTAAAATTTCTGCCTACAGTCAGTTTGGTTCAATCGGGCAGACTGCAAAGCAATCTTTTTGAGTCGGCGATCGCTGCCACACGCAGCATCCAGTTTCAAGAGATTTACCGTTAGCTCAATCAGCTTCCGATTGGTGACAGCCAGCCTACTTTGCTCGTCAATGGGTGCGAACTGACCCTGACTCGTCCGAGTGATGGCAAGCGGCTCTACCAAAATCCCTTTATCACCGACCATCTCATCACGGATGAAACCATGCCCCAAGTGGTCAGGACTGGCAGAAGTCGATGGAAAACTGAAACTAAAAATCACAATGTTCTCCAAACCAAGGGTTATCATCTAGAACACAATTTTGGGCACGGACAACACCATTTAGCTCCTGCGTGACTCACCCTCAATCTCCTGGCATTCCTGTTCCGCACCGTTTTGCATCTGGTCGGTGTACCATATCATCAGATTCGCCAGAAATGGGGAACTCGCAAAGGTTTCTCTCAAGACATCCTCAGTCTCACTCAGTATTTCCTATTCGGCAGTTGGTAGTATTGAGCATAGAAACTAAGATGTTAATTTCTATGCTTTCGGATTCAGCCCCCTCTCTGGCAACTGAACTCTTCCTCAATTTTTGAATCATAGATTTCTTTCAGAAGTTGGCGATCTATGACATGATTGCGGCAATCTTCTTCTGATCGAACTATTGGGTCAGCTTTATCGCGATCGCTGCTATCTTAGACGCTCATGAAATGGAACTCAACCATCGGACTCACCCTCATTTTGCTGGCATCCATGCTGATTGCGGGGATTTTTAGCGGGATTGCAGGCACAAGTCTGGGGCGCGAAGCGCTAAAAGGCATTACTCAGCCAGACACCCGACCCAACAATTTGGCAAATCGTAAAGGCGATCTTCCTCGGAAAGATGAAGTGTTGATTTTGCCAGAAGATAAGATTATTGCCAACGTTAAAACTCGTATTGGCGGCGGCAAAGTGGCGGCTGTGGCGGCAAAACCCGTTTCCGCTGCGCCTAGCAACGTGGCGACGGCTCAAGCAAAGTTTCCACTTACCACAGAGAGTGAAGATGTAACCTTAGAAATTCGATCGGTGCAACAACAGGGCGATTCTTTAATCATCTCGGTTGGGTTGCGAAATGCAAACAAAGCTCCCGTCAAATTTTTATACAGTTTTTTGGAAGTTAAAGATAACCAAGGTAGAACGTTAAGTGCCAACGTGGAAGGGCTACCCTCTGAGTTGCCTGCCGATAATCAAGTATATGCAGGCATCATTCGGTTGCCGATGGCATCGGTTGATAAAGCGGAAAAGCTGTCGGTGTCGCTGTCAGATTATCCTAACCAGAAAGTTCAGCTAGAAGCTGCTAACATTCCGGTGGTGCGATAAAAGGCTTATATGCTGGCTGTCAGGAAGTCATCCACTTTCTTTGGAGTGCGGAAGACTCTTTGCTGAGGGTTGAGTCGCAAGTTCTGCTTCTTCTTGGAGCGATCGCCATCCAGCTTGCCAGAGCCTTTTATCCTTCAAAAGCTTGGCATTCAGCCAAAACCGTACTTTTGGATCACAGGAAGCGACCATTTCTGCAAACACCCAGATTCCCTGATTTTTTCGATTGGTCACTTGAAAATGTCGCCAGCCATCCACTTGGGCATGGGCTGTCCACTTGGAGCCGACTAGATAGGGAAATTTTTGTTTGCGTTGCATGATTGAGCAGAAATATCCTGATTGACTCGACCTGATCAGCCCGAATCCTAAATAGGGCAGCACCCAGAATGGTTGGGACAAGCAATAGAGCGTAAACCTAGCCCCATAAACCTCTTCACCCCTAGAACCTGACCCCTGACATCTGACACCTG
>JBBSCL010000164.1:0-6859 GCA_038250345.1 Leptolyngbyales cyanobacterium | reverse complement strand
GTTCGCCGCAACCGTCAACAGATGCCACAGAGCCGGAGCCAAGCGCGATCGCAGAAAGGAGAGGAAATGCGGTGCATCGTCAGAGTCTTGACCCCGTTGATGTTGAACCGTCATATGTCCGATCACGGCTGCATGGCTGAAACCATAGTGAGTAGCAGTATCCACATCCCGACGAGAGATTGAGCCTAGGCGATCGCCTACTGCATCTAAAATCACCAGATCAGACTCGGAGTGCAGCAGAATTTGCTGAGCCTCGGCGATCGTCGTATCAAACCGAATCGTGTCCACCGACGTAGCCATCAAATCGTCCCCAATAGTCACCAAACATCTAAAACCTGACACCCGACATCTGACACCCGACACCTAACACCCGACACCTGACATTTCGGGTCACTTTTTTGATAGGTTAGTGATTAACCTACTTGCTTAGTTTATTGCCGTATCGGGAGACGCGACCATGACAATCATTTTTCAGCTTGCGCTGGCAGCATTGGTTCTTCTATCATTTGTAATGATTATTGGTACACCAGTTGCCTTAGCAACCCCCCAAAACTGGGATCAATCTAGACGTGTGATCTTTTTGGGATCTGGCGTTTGGGCAATATTGGTGATTGTAGTTGGCATTCTGAACTACCTGGTCATTTAAGTAAAACGCGATCTTTCGAGAGTTTCACCTCCAAGCAAACCACTTTTGATAAAAATATTCAAAGCCCGTGAGCCTTATAATGATGAGGATTACGGGTTTTTTATGCCGGAGCAGCGATGGCGGTTTTTGAAGGAACATTTACTCAAACGGATTCTTTTCGTTTTGCGATCGTCATCGGTCGCTTTAATGATTTAGTCACCACCAAACTGCTAGAAGGTTGCCAAGATTGCCTCAAGCGCCATGGCGTGAATGTTGATCCACAGGGAACGCAAGTAGATTATGCCTGGGTTCCTGGCAGTTTTGAAGTGCCGCTCGTAGCCCGACAGCTTGCTCTCAGCGATCGCTACGATGCCATCATTTGCTTGGGAGCCATCATTCGCGGGCAAACGCCCCACTTTGACTATGTGGCAGCAGAAGTATCCAAAGGGATCGCCGCCGTAGGGTTTCAAACTGGCGTTCCAGTGGTGTTTGGAGTTCTGACTACCGATACCCTCCAGCAAGCGCTAGAACGGGCAGGTATCAAGAGCAATTTGGGCTGGAACTATGCCATGAGCGCCTTAGAAATGGCAAGCCTGATGAAACAGATGAAAAGCGTACTAGCGGCAGAAAATGGCAGCAATCATCTCGCGGCAAGTACAGCGGCAACCCTCCCGGCAACTGCCCTAAAAAGTGCTGCACCGGAGCCTACTGCAACCTGAGTTTGGGATCAGCAAAGGAGGGGCTGTGTACGCTAAAAGTTGTTCAGCCATGATTCAGCTAGCCCTTCCCACGCCTTGCCTCTGACTTGTATTGCTCAGGCGATTTCCCAAACAATTCTTGATCAGATTGCGGCGAAGCTTTGTCACCGAAAAATTATGATACTCTCTCAGAGGATTGCTACGTGTTGATAGCGATCTTCCTTCAGTGTGAGAAGCGTAATTTGTGCAATATTCTAATTTATTACTAGCTCACACCATGCGACGATTCCCTCGCATCACGAGCGGCTTCATGAGTTTGGCGGCTTCTCTAGCCATTTACCCCCAAGCAGCGATCGCGCAAGTCACTACCCTACCCTCCGCACTCAACCCCGCTCTAACCTTTCAAACGACCGGACGCGAACGCCCTCCGATCGTGGGCGATTGGTACACTACCCTCACCTCTGCCAGTACCGATAGAATCCATCGATTTTTCATTAGCGTCACCCCATCAGATTTAGCCGCCGCAGGGGGTGCAATTCCTGTCCGCATCTTGGATGGCGAGAGCAATGGATTAATCGATGAAATCAATGCTAGTTTCTTTGGCAGCGTAACCTGTGTGGCAGCAGGCGACAACTGCGACCCGTCTCGATTTACCTTACTGGCTCCGGGAGGTGTAAACATTGGGACATTGACTTACAACACCGTGGGCTTACCCGCTGCGGATGGTCAAAATGATCTGTTGGGCACCATCACAGCTCCTGGAATTTATCAGGTGACCAGTGAAGCAGGAGCATTCCCCATTTCAGGAGATCCAACATTCGCTTTAAACAATGACGATAACGGCTTCCGAATTCAAGTTTCGGGCGTTGCAAACTTGCTGATTGGACAATTTCAGGGAAATATTCAGCAAAACTCTGGGGCTTCAATTAACTTAAGGCTGTTCACCCTGGTTGGTCCAGGTACGGGCAGCCTGTCGTTCCGCAACTTTGATCTGGATGGCGGCGCTGCCGTTAACTACATTAGCCCTCCGGGTGGCTTAGGTACTATCGCTGCAACAATATCAGGGAATGGAGTCTGGAATGGCGGCGGCGACTTGAATACTGGTGCAGACAATATTGCTGGTTTAAATCCACTAAATGACGCAGGGGCATGGGAATTTCAGGTGAATGCCCTCACCACAGATAACCAAACCTTATTTGAGGCAAATACGGGTTCCGCTCGCCTGCCGCTGTTCGATACCCAGCCCACTCGCGCTGGAAACTTTACGATTACAACCGATACCACCCGCGAAACTCCTGTGGGTCAGCGGGTTTGCCACCCGTTTAGAGTAACAAACAACTTTTTTACAACTGATATCGTTAACTTGGTGCCCAGTGGCACAAACCCTAACTACACCGCGCAATTCTTCCAAGATGAGGCGGGCACCCTGCCGCTGACCGATACCGATGGCGATGGGCAAATAGATACAGGTATTTTGACCGTTGGTGGCTCCGTAGATCTGTTCCTGTGCGTTACCCCCGCACCGGGTGCCATCCAACCGGACGGCACTATTCTGACCGACACTACTACAATTACTGCCACTTCCTTTATGGATCGTGAGGTGCGTGCCCAAGCTGGTGCAGGCGCTCCGGTGCCGCAGTCGGTCGTGAAAACGACGCGCCCATCGGTTGCTGGGGCTGGAACGCCTGACTTTAAGCTGGTCAAGCGGATTACTAATGTGATTCGCAATGGGGCACCGCTGGCTGGGGTCAACTTTGGCGCAGTGATTGATGACCCAACGGATACCAATGACACGGCGGCGGGTTTTGCCCAAATTCCGCTGGTGGGTGTGACGGCTGTACCGGTAAGTACGCCAGTGCAGAGCAATGATGAAGTGACTTACACTGTTTACTTTTTGTCGGATGGCGCATCTCCGGCGATCGCGGTCAACATTTGCGATTTAATTCCTGGCGGGTTGAGTTTCATTCCTGGATCTTTAGAGTTGAAGATTGGAAGTGCAGCCGCGTTTTTTGCATCGGCTTCTACTAATCCCGGTGGCAACTTCTATGCGCCGTTGGTACCGCTGCCCAACAATAATTCCTGCACCATTCAAACAAACCCAAATGGTGCGGCGATTTATGAGTTAGGCACTGTTTCCAATAGTGCGGGCAGCAATTTTGGCTTTGTCCGCTTCCGCGTCCGGGTCAATTAGCAGTCCAAAGTCCCCCTGGTAAGGTGACCGTTGTACTGTCAGGACTATTAGGGGGATCTATCCTAGTGGGAGCAATAGTAACCTTTTGGAATACGCCCAGTTTTGCGGCACAGTTGAGCAAGCCAGTGAGGTAGGTTAGGTGAGGGAGTGCGCCAAGCGTTGATAGACTGTGGCTAGGGCGGTAGCATCGCCTACGTTTCCTGGAAACAGCACGACGGGCAGGTTCGGGAACTGGGGATGATCGTCAGCGGTTTGCACTATAGAAACACCGGGTAGCACCTGACCCAACAGCCACGCCGATCGCAGAGCTAGCCCAGTGCTGAGAGTGTCGTTAGACGTGATGCCACCTTTACTGATTAAGAAACCAATTTCATTGGGCAAGTTTCGCAATACATCCATCAGCAATTCAGAAACCGCTTCGCCAAAGTCTAACCGGGTTTGGGCATTGTCAAAGGAGAGTTCTTGCCGACTGGTATAAACGACTGAGGTTTTGCCATTTGCGTAGATTTCGTCGGTCTGAGCCAGAATTTCAGCTAAAAGCTGCGATCGCGCCGCTTCTCTATCCGGTGCCAATAGCCGCGCCACTTCCACTTCCACCCCAACGATTCCAGGCTGTTCTAGTAAATACTTTAGTTGTTCCGTCGTTTTTTGAACGTGAGAACCGACAATCACCGTGCCCGGTTTGCCATTACGCACATACTGCGCCATCGCTTCTGGGGCGATCGCCTGAGCCGGCAACGCCGCCAACGCCGTCAGTAAACTGGCAGCACTCCGAAACAAAAACCGTTTTCCTTGAGCCGCCGCCGTGAGAATATCAGCGGCAAATCGATTTAAATCCGCTTGCGTCTCTGCATCCACTACGCAGCAATGGTTATCGTGCAGATTTAGCAACCGCTCCACTACGCCTTGGCGAATCTCTGCCAGCAGAAAGCGCTCAACCTGATTGACTTGAATGCGTCCCTGAGTTTTCTCTGCTACATAATCGGGCAAATAACTATGGCTGTAGCCAAACACAGAATCGCGAGCAAACTCAGTTTCGTGAACAGGAGTATCTACGCCATTTACCTTCAAATAATGAATGCTATTGCGGGTAGTACGTCCGCCTTCAAAAAAGGCTGGTGTCAAAAAGTGAGCATCAAAAGCGCCCAGTTCTGAGGCAATCACATCCGTCTCAATCGGATAATGTCCGCGCAACGTGGAGTCTGAGCGACTCACTACCAAAAAATCTTGAATATTCTCTAGCGCGATCGCTTGTTTTAGGTTTTGGCAGGCTTCACGAGTCACGACAGCCGCCTTCTCAGGAGTCAGCGATCGCGTATTCGTCAGCACAAAAAATATCGGTGCATCATCCCTTAATCCAAGCCGAAGCGTTTCCACATCCCACTGCATCAACAGCAGGCAGCTATGCACCGTTTGAGAGCCTGTAGGGTCATCATCGAAAACAATAATCTTGGGGCGGGTCATTTTTGTTAAAGCGGCTGAGGTTGCTATGACCATTATTGAGCTAGCCGAGTCCCCTTTTGCTGGGAGCGATACAATTGCTTCGATAAAGTCATAGTGGGTCAGCCCGCGATCGCCACAAAAGGTTCAATCTGGGTCGCTAACCCAACAGTCCGCTAGAGCAGCGAAACAGAGATTTACTTAAAATCAACGCTCACGCCCCTAGACGTTTAGCCACACATTAAGGTACAGTTTAGGACTGTGAGTTTTTGATCAGCCAGACTTATGCTGCACGCCCAAGAAATTATCCGCTCAATTGAAGCGGAACAAATGAAATCGGATTTGCCAATTATTTATGTTGGCGATACCGTTAAAGTCGGTGTGATTATTCAAGAAGGTGGCAAAGAGCGGACTCAGCCCTATGAAGGGGTTGTCATCGCAAAACGCGGCTCTGGCATTAACCAAAATCTTACCGTTCGTAAGGTTTTTCAAGGGATCGGAGTGGAGCGTGTTTTTCCAATTCATTCTCCTCAGATTGAAAATATCAAGGTTTTGCGTCGCGGTAAAGCCCGTCGTGCCAAGCTTTATTACCTACGCGATCGCATAGGTAAGGCAACTCGCCTGAAGCAACGGTTCGATAGAGCTTTGTAACGGTTTTGCAATTAGCTTTCAGCCCTTAGTCTTCATTTAGAGCTAGTGACTGAAAGCTGATTTTTCAATGCTAAGCTACATATGTATAGGTTGATAGTGCATTCGTGCATTTTGCGCTCTTAGTTCAGTTGGTAGAACGCAGGTCTCCAAAACCTGATGTCTGGGGTTCAAGTCCTCAAGGGCGCGCTTTTTCGCACAATTAAATAGCCTGAAACCCTTGCTAAATAAAATCTTAGCTTTTGCTGAGATTCATGAATGTACTTGAAGGTACTTAAACATACCTGAATGTACCTGCAAATTTAGGCAAGATTTAGGCAAGCGTGTAGAATGGGCAAGATAGAACAGGTGAACCAGCGGCTAAAAGATGCTCTGGTGCGAGTTCGCGTAGAGCGGCATGGCGACAAACTCCATTTACGGGCTACATTGCCACCGAAACCAAATGTCTCAACAACACAGCAGCATCAGCAACGAATTGCTCTGGAGATTGCTGCGTCCCCGGCTGGGGTCGCTCTCGCAGAAAAAGAAGCGCGTAAGGTCGGGGCATTACTCGACTGCAAACAATTTGAATGGACTCCGTACCTAACCCGTCATCACACGCCACCTAGCACGGTTGCCGACTGGCTAACCCGCTTCAAAGCGGAGTTCAGGGGTTGCGTTTCTGATATCACTTGGCAGACGGACTATGATCAGGTTTTTAGGCGATTGCCACCAGAAAAGCCACTAACAGTTGACTTGCTAGTACATGCCATCAGCGCAACGAGAATCAATTCTAGGACGCGAGAACGCTTCTGTATGGCATTGGGGCAAACTAGCGAAAACAGCAGGCTTAACCGCCGATTTTAAGCCGCTACAGGGAACCTATAGCCATAGGCAGGTTGAACCGCGATCGCTGCCAACGGATCAGGAAATTGTAGATTTTCATCATGGGCTTTCGCATCCGGGTTGGCGCTGGGTCTACGGCATGATGGCAACTTTCGGCTTGAGAAATCACGAAGTTTTCTTTCTGGATACTGCCGATCTGGAGGCTGAAGAGCAGTCTATCACGGTCTTGAAGGGCAAAACGGGTAGACGGCAAGTATGGGCTTATCATCCTGAGTGGATTGACCAATTTAGCCTGATCGACTGACACAAAATATCGGGTGAGGGGCAAATCCACGTACTCTGGGGATTATCACATCAACCAGAGATAGTCATGGAACAGACCCCTCGTCTATATGATGCGCTGCGGCAGTTACTCGGTCAACAGTGCCGCTG
>JBBSCL010000163.1:0-6877 GCA_038250345.1 Leptolyngbyales cyanobacterium | reverse complement strand
TAAAAAACGCCGACTCGCACTCCATGTACTTACCCCGCCGCCCTCCACATGACGGCTAGCAACTGCAAGGTCGGCTCCCTGCTCCATTGCCGCCAGCAGTTGCAGCAGCGCTTCAGGCGGATGCTGTAAATCTCCATCGATTACGCCCAAAATTTCGCCCTGAGCAACTTGCCAGCCCCGAATCACCGCCGTAGACAAGCCGCGCTCGTGCTGGCGACGCATGACGCGCAAATTGGGATACTCTGCAATCAGCGATTCTGCCTGGTTCCACGTCTGGTCAGGGCTATCATCATCCACGATGATTAGCTCGTAGGCATTCGGCAACGCTTCATCTAAAAGATCGCTTAACCGCTGCACGATCGCATGAATATTACTGCCTTCATTGTAAGTCGGCACCACTAGCGAGAGAAGCACCGGATACAAAAGCTCTAGGCTAGCATGATTGCCTTCGCGAGCGCCAAACCAAAGCGGCTTTCCAGACACTTGAAGCGCCCCGGTGGGGGTAGATAGTAAATTATGCTGTTGCGTTGTAAGCATCAAATAAACATAAAGTTTGCGCTTGATGCAGTTTACAACAAGTAGGGAGTTTTCCTAGCTAAATCACTCGTGGCTTGAGCCATCGGGCATAGTCGCCCCGCGCAGAATAGCTCCGGTTAGGTTGGCACTACTCAGTTCCGCTTTTGCCAAGTTCGCATCCGTTAGGTTTGCTCCCCGCAAATCGGCTCTGCCCAAGTAGGCTTCAATAAAGGTTGTTTCCGTAAGATTGACCCCGCGCAAGTCGGCACGGCTGAGATCGGCTCGATTGAAACGCGATCGCTGCATGGTCGCTTGAGTGCATTTCACCTTCGCCAAAATTGCCGATGTTAAATTAGCATCATTTAGGTTGCATCCAGTCAGATCCGAGCCAGTCAGGTCTGCCCGTTCTAACTTGACGTTCACCATCACGGCTTGTCGAAAGCTCGTTTCTATCAGAATGGCATCCGTCAAAAAAGTGCCTTTTAGCTCCGCGCCATTCAAAATAGCCCCAGTTAAATTCACCTCACGCAGACTTGCCTCACTCAAGTTTGCCTCGCTCAAATCGGCTTTGCTCAAGTCGGCACCCGTCAAATTTGCGCCGCGCAGATCGGCATTGCGGAGATCGGCACCCCGGAGATTTGCGCCCTCATAGCAGCGTTTCTCGTAGCGGAGATTTGCCCCTCGCAAGCAAGCACCCCGGAGATTTGCGCCGCTTAAGTTAACGTTGCGGAGATCCGCGCTAATTAGGTTTGCATCTAACAAGTTTGCCAGCGTGATATCGGCTCCGCGCAAATCGGCAGCATAGAGAATCGCGCCATGCAAATCAGTATCGCGCAAGTTCGTTGAGAGTAGAGCCGCTTGACTCAAATTGGCTCCACACAGCCGCGCACCCGACAGATCAGCACGGCTCAGGTTTGCCCGATTCAGATACGCCAATACAAAACTGGCTCCTCTCAGGTCACAGTCTGTGAAATCTATCCCAATCAGATCGGCACTGTCTAAATCCACACCGCACAGATTTTCTCCTTGGAAGTCTGTAGTACCAGAATCATAGCGCTGTAGTAATTCACTGGCATCCATGGAAAGCGACCGGGTTTATCTTGTTGTGATCCAGTGTGGCAGTAGATGGGCAGAAACCACTACTCTTGAGCATTAAAGATGCCCGTTTCTGCTGAGTGATCATCCGCAATTGACAGCAACCGAGTAGAGTTAGCCTGAGATTCTGAACTGTCTGGCGATCGCAGAGATGGAGTTAACTGTTGAGTTTGGTCAAATTCGGCTTCTGGCATCGTTAAGCCTTGGGTAGATTCCTCAAAATCGTCTAACGTGATCCGGGTCGCTTGGTCAGCATTCCCTAAGATAGACGCAGGACTACCGTGTAAATATAAAGTTCGTACACATTTGATGATAGTGTCAGCAGCTTGCACTCCTGCCTCAGGCTCAGGCAGCCGTCGGGCTGTGCTGTATAACACTGCTTCCAAATCAGTGTAGGTTCGGAAATTCTGCACCAACTCACGCAGCAACCCATCCAACTCATACGTTTTCAGATCGCGCCAGTCTTCGTGACTAAACGTAAAGTCAGAATGAAGCGAGGAAAAAACCAGAATTTTTGCTCGAAGCGGGTTGGTATACTTCAAAATCCCTAAGCGGACATCAAAGAGACTGGCGACAGATTTCAAAGGCGGGTCTGAATCGGTAGGAATAGGCGCTTCCGGATTCGCGGTGGGAGGCGATGGCTGGGGTTCGACGGGCGATCGCTCTAGGACTGATGATTCTGCATACATCAAACCCAAGCAATTGATCAGTTCTTTGGCAACCAGAGTATACTCCGTCCGCTTACTTAACGTTTTCACAACTGCATCTAACGCTGTTTGCAGGCGCTCAATCGTTGGAGCGATCGTATGCAATTCCTTCAGCAGCACTGCTGTATCAAATTCGGCTAGTTGCCCAGCATCGCTGATCCATTGATTTTCACAAACATAAACAATCAACTTCTTCAGGCGAAGCATCGATGAACTTTGCTCAATCTGATCAGCAATATCACGGTACAAATCGGCTTGATTATCGGCTTGATTATCGGCTTGATTGACAGTGGCTGGTTGCGTTTCCGCTGTTTTGGTGCTTTCAACGATCGCTGCCGAAAGTTCAGGATAAAGCGGTAGAAAGTGAGCGGTTAGACTATTACCAACCACTTCGTACTCCGCCGATTTATTTAGCGTTTGGACAAACTGCGCTAGCGTTTGGCAGAGTTGGTTTCCGTCTATTGTGACGCTGTGTATTTCTTGCACTAGAGAGGCAGTATCAACTTGACTGAGCCGAGCTAAGTCACTTTCCCATTGGCGACGGCACATATAAAAAAGTAGCTTTTTCAATCGAACTGGATCATTGCCGCGATCGATACTCTTCGCTACCTGCTGATAAGTCGGCTGCATTTCGGTACGCTGAAGCGGTGCAGCAACGGGCGGCAACAGCAGCCTAGTTTGATCACTAGGAGCTAGATCTTGAGCGGCTGGCTCCTGATTCGGTTGCGTTGGGAAATAGAATCGAGTTGCCTCACTCAATAGCTCTTTGGCAACGAGCGTATATTCAGTTTGCTTACTCAGAGTTTTAATTGCAGTTTCTAGTCGATCGTTTAATTGCTCAACATTAGAAGCAAGCCCTAAAAATTCTTGAAATAACCCTTTTAGGTGAATTGAATCAAGTTTGAAAGTATCGGTTTCCCAACGATTTTTGCAGACGTAATAAAGCAGTTTTTTAATCCGCGCTAAGTTGACGCTTTGGGCAAGCTTTTTCGCGGCTTCGTCGTATGGATCTGCGATCGCGTCTTCTGGGGTCAGCAGAATTTTGTAGGCTGGAACAACCTCACGGATATTTTTGAGTTCACGAGGTCCTAAATACTGCGTATCAAACTCTAGCCCATGCTTCGCTACCTCATATACGGTTTGGGAAATACAAATTCCACCGGGGTCAGCTTCAGTTTGCAACCGGGCTGCAATATTCACCCCATTTCCCATGACATCGGTTTCAGTGATGTACATGTCGGCGAGATGAATCCCAATGCGATGCATCAAATAGTCTTTTGGTGGCAGAATAATGGCGGTTGCCCCGATCGCTTGCTGGGTTGCGATCGCGCATTCTACCGCTTTGACCGCACTAGAGAAGCACATCAATAAGCCATCGCCTGTGGTCTTTAAAACTCGTCCTTCAAACTGCTCACACGTTCGCGCCATCAGCGCCAAATCACGCCGGATCAAGTCCAGGGTGTGTTCTTCATCCACTGACATCCTGGCACTAAAGCCGACGCAGTCTGTAAACACCACGGTGGCTAAGGTGCGGTGCCCCTTGAGGTCTGCTGTCAGGATCTCGTCTTCCATGAGGGTCATCACCGGCAAACAATTTTTGGGTTGCAAAAGATCAATATAGGAAACATGGTAGACAAAGCTTGGAAAAGGTCAAATCTAAAATCAACGGCTCTACTTACTTTTTCAGGTGCCTATTTTAACGTTGTCAACTCTGTATGAACGATCACTGGGTGGCGATCGAAAGCAGGTTCAGACTAACTTAGATTGGGCAAGAGTTCAAACACTTCACACTTCTACGAAATAGATAACCCTGTGGCTCTTTTTATAGAGTGCCCTAGTTGCCTCAGTTTCACACGACTCCACAAAAATCAACTTTTGAAACAGATTTGCCTGTTCAACCTAAATCATTTCAGCAATAGAATCGCCAATAGATACATACACTCCTACTGAACACTTCGATCGCCGAACTCTCCAGCTAAGTATGGTATTGCCTGATTGATAGGCACCCTTGTTTGTATTTAACGTTTAAGATTTACTTTTTATACAAATGAAGTGGATAGTCCGTAAGATGACCCATAAATAGTTTAATTTCTGTGATTTGTCCTAATTACCCATAGTGTCTCACACAGCTATTTGAGCGACAATTTATCTTTATCGTTTTTGACGTTAAATTAGGTTCTGGCGTTGCTGACGCACGAGCTAAAGTGAAGAAGCTAAACGCCTGGTTTATTGATTCAAATGCTGCAACTTCTTGATCGGCGTTCTAGCTATAGTCAAATTAGCCATGGTCAAATTATTTGGAGTAAGTCCTGATGCAATCGACACGGCAAACCCATGATGTGTTGGTGATTGGGGCGGGTCATAATGGGCTGGTCTGTGCTGCCTATTTATTAAAGGCAGGCTATAAGGTGCTGCTGTTGGAACGGCGATCGCTGCCTGGAGGTGCCGCCACAACCGAGGAGGCAATGCCGGAAGATGCTCCTGGGTTTAAGTTTAATTTGTGCGCGATCGACCACGAATTTATTCATCTAGCTCCGGTTGTGGAAGAGTTGGAGCTAACCAAATATGGGCTGGAATATTTATTTTGCGACCCGGTAGTATTTTGTCCCCATCCCGATGGCAAGTATTTTTTGGGGCATCGATCGCTCGAAAAAACTTGTGCGGAGATTGCCCGATACAGTCCGCGTGATGCTCAAAAGTATGCTGAGTTTACCGAGTATTGGCAGCGAGTGATTCATGCGATGACTCCGATGTTTAATGCGCCGCCGCGATCGCTAATCGACATCGCCGGAAACTACGATCCAGGCAAGATCAAAGATCTGCTGTCGGTGATTGGTTCGACTGACAAAGCCTTGGATTTCGTGCGAACCATGCTGTCTAGCGCCGAAGATTTGCTGAGTGAATGGTTCGACTCGGAATTTTTGAAAGCGCCGCTTGCTCGTCTGGCTGCTGAAATGGGCGTGCCTCCCTCCCAAAAAAACCTGGGCATCGGCACGATTATGATGGCGCTGCGACATAACCCTGGGATGGCACGACCCAAAGGCGGCACGGGGGCATTAACTCAAGCGTTAGTTAAGCGGGTGCAGGCATTGGGCGGCGAAATATTGACTGATCAAACGGTGAAGCAGGTATTAGTAGACAATGGACGGGCGATCGGGGTGCGAACCAGCACCGGGCAGGAGTATCGGGCTGAAAAGGGCGTGATTTCCAATATCGACGCGCAGCGGTTATTTCGGTTGATAGATCGCGGTGATGTGGATGCTGCCGACCCTAATTTGGGGGAACGGCTAGAACGGCGCATTGTCAACAACAACGAGACTATTTTGAAGGTCGATCTGGCAATGTCGGAGCCGCTTAAGTTTGAACGCTACAACCATCAAGATGAGTATCTGATTGGCTCGGTGCTAATTGCCGATTCGGTGCGCCATGTGGAAATTGCCCACAGCGATCCGGCAATGGGGCGGATTCCTGATGCTGATCCGTCGCTTTATGTCGTGCAGCCAACCATGCTTGACCCGACTATGGCTCCTGATGGAATGCATACGGTTTGGATTGAATTCTTTGCGCCGTACAATATTGCGGGCTTGGAAGGAACGGGCGATCGCGGCACCGGCTGGACGGATACCCTAAAACATCAGGTTGCCGATCGCGTGATTGATAAGCTGGCGGAGTACGCCCCAAACGTCAAAACTGCCACTATTGCCCGTCGAGTCGAAAGCCCCGCCGAACTGGGAGAACGACTGGGAACCCTCAAAGGAAATTACTATCACATTGATATGACCCTTGAACAAATGGTTTTCTTGCGCCCGTTACCAGAGATTGCCAATTACAAAACCCCGATCAGTGGGCTATATCTGACGGGAGCTGGCACCCATCCGGGGGGTTCCATTTCGGGAATGCCGGGACGCAACTGCGCGCGGGTGTTTCTGCAAACGCAACAGCCGATCGCCCAAGCCTTCAAAGATGCCAAAAACTCTTTAGAATCAGCCGCAAAACATATGATGGGATGAGTGAGAGTGTAGCAAGTACGGGTGAAAACGGCTGATGAGCGCACAGGTTTTGATTTTGGGGGGCAGTGGACGGATCGGCAGCAGTGTTGCAGCGGATCTGCTCGGATTCACGCAAGCAGAAATCGTGATTGCAGGACGTAATGCTGCTGTAGGGAAAAAAGTCTGCGATCGCCTGGGATCACGAGGGCGATTTTTGCCGTTAGACCTCAGCGATCGCGAAGGATTGACTCATGCAATTTCGCAGGTCGATTTGGTGATTCACTGTGCTGGACCGTTTCACTACCGCGATACGCACGTGCTAGAAACCTGCATTCAGCACGGCGTGAACTATCTTGATGTCAGCGATCATCCCTCGTTTACCCGCAAAGCCATGAGTTGTAACGCAGCAGCGGCAGCGGCAGGAATTACCGCGATCGTCAACACGGGCATTTTTCCGGGTATTTCCAACAGCATGGTGCGGCAAGATGTGGAGCAGTTAGACGAAGCGGAGACGATTCACCTGAGCTATGCCGTCGCCGGGTCGGGCGGGGCTGGCGTAACGGTGATGCG
>JBBSCL010000162.1:0-6934 GCA_038250345.1 Leptolyngbyales cyanobacterium | reverse complement strand
GGGCATGTCCTTGACGAATGCGACGGCTGCGCTGCGCCATCTGCATCTCTTGCAGACGCTGAAGCATCTCTGCCTGGACGTTTTCAGACTGTGGGATCGTCTCTAATATGCCTTTAGTGCTATCGGGTAACTGATCCAGGCAGATTAGCCCAACTTTGAGGGATTCTAACTGGGCGAGGCGATCGCTCACTGCTTGGATCGACTCGCCCAAGTCTTCTAATTGCCGCACCAGCACCCACCCAGTTGGAATCTTTTGGCAATCTGCCACAAGTTGCTGCCACTTCGATCGCGGCTGCTCCAACGGCTGCTTAACAAGCTTCTTGCCGCTTACTTCAATCGCCAGATCCTGATAAACTTGAGCGATATTCCAGCCCCAAGTGGTGGGATCAGGCACCGATTCCAGCAGCGGATCAGTATAGATATAGGCAACAATCCGCATCGATTCGCCTAATGAAACAACCAGCAGGTCACTGTATATTTACAGCCCCGCAAAACGGGTAATGTTTGGTAGGGATGGGTGTAGCAAGCGGGAAAGACTACAACGCTGCCGATGCTAGGCTTGACTTTAATGCTTTGGCGATCGAAGAGCAGTTCGCCGCCTTCAAACTCCTCATTCAAAAAGCCAACGATGCTAACATCCCGTGCAGGCAACCCTTTTGCGAGTTCTTCATAGCGGTTGGAGAGGAGCAGTCCGTCAGAGTGGCGCTTGTGGCTTTGCCCTGGACGGTAGCGATCGATGGAATACATTTCCGCATGACTAAAAGGCACATCATAACGTTTGGTAAGTAAATCGCGAATCCCTTGCAGCTTGCTCAACAAAAGCTGATTGGTCGATTCTATTAAAGGATCGCGGTTATCCAGCGGCAAAACTTCCCCACTGCGGCGTTCTCCGCTCAGGCTGGCTCCGGGCGGCGGTGATTTAAACTCATAGCACTCCGAAATTTGCACCACGTGAGAACACAGGGAGGGTTCGAGCAATTTCTCAACTAATAATATATCTGTGCCTAAATCTTTGAAGGGAAATCCCATTTGCCGCTAGCTATCCGTGTATGTTGGATCTTAACGCTGAATGGGAATGGATGTCCCAAACTGAAACCATCCCTCTACAATTGCTCTATGCAACGATCGCCGTCTCTCAAATCATCTCCCTCGTTTCCTCAGCCAATAGATCGCGCCGCCATTGCCCTCTTAGTCCTACTGCTACTGCTGATTGGGCTACTACTGTGGGGTGGAGATCGCACGGCTCCGCGTGTGCGCGACTTTACCTGGCAAAATAAGCAGATTGGGGCAGACGACACCGCTTTTATTCTGGGGTTTAGTCGCCCGATGGATCATGCCAGTGTAGAAAAGAATTTGAAAATTGAGCCGTCGCTCCCTGGCAAAATTAGTTGGGCAGGGCGACGCATGGCATACACGCTAACGCTGCCAGCCGCTTATGGCAGTGAGTATCAGGTGCGGCTAGAAAACGCCCAGGATTACTTCATTCAAAGGGGAACTGAACGCGCTCCGATTCAGCCGTTTGAGGCATCCTTTCGCACCCGCGATCGCGCCTTTGCCTACATTGGCACCCAGGGCGACGAAACCGGACGTTTGGTGCTGGAGAATCTATCTACCCAACAGCATTCAATCCTTACGTCTGCTGATTTTGTGGTCAATCAGTTCAAACCCTATCCCTTGGGCGATCGCATTTTGGTTGCAGCCACTCCCCGTTCTGCCCAAGCTCAAGGCGTACTGGAACAAAAGCTCTATCGCGTTGCCACCGGAATTCAAGTGGAATCGCCGCCTGCTCAATTGGATGCTCAAGTCGATGGCAAGCCGATTACTGCCTTTCCCATTGCGGCGGCAGGTACAACTGAGTTAGTCCTAGACAGCACTGCCTACCAAAACCTTAAGTTTGACCTGTCTGCCGACGGCAAAGTGATTGTGGTGCAGCGGGTCAGTCGCACCGATCCAGCCGATTTTGGACCCTGGATTTTGCGAGATGACAAGCCGCCTGAAGCGTTGCGCGGTCAACCCGGCGGCGATTTTTTGATCACGCCCGACAGCGATTCCCTCGCGATCGCCCAAGGTCAAGGACTCGCCATCCTGCCGCTGCAACCGGATGCTATTCCCCTCAATTTTTTGCCCAAGTTTGGCATGGTTCTGGCGTTTTCTAGGGATGGCTCCCTCGCCGCAATGGTGAAATTTAACACCGACCAAACGCGATCGCTCTTTCTAGTGACTAATCAAGGAGTACAAAAAGAATTGTTGCGAACCACTGGCTCGATCTTTGCTGCCCAATTTGACCCCGCGAAACAGGTTCTCTACGCTTTGTTATCCGAACTGATTCCAGGGGAAACCTATCAAGAAAAACCCTATTTAGCGGCGATCGATCTGAAAACCAGCAAACTTACACCCCTAGTAGACCTGCCCAATCAGCGAGAGATTCAATTTAGCCTTGCACCCGATGGACTGGCAATTCTCTATGACCAAGCTACAGAACTCGCTCAACCGGATGCAGCCTCCAGTCTTAACCCAGCAAGTAAGGCGATCGCCCACAGCCTCTGGCTTCTGCCGATCAACACCGCCGCCTCCACAACCAGCCTCAAACGAGAACCACTTCCCTTCGCTGGCATCCAGCCTCGATGGTTGCCATAAATAGCTGTTAGCCATCTGCTCCTCGTCATTCGTCATTCGCCCCTCGTCATTCGTCATTCCCCAATTCTTTCCCCATGCATCCCCAGGAGATTCTAGAGCGCTATCGTCAAGGAGAACGCGACTTTTCCCACAGAGATTTCAGTGGCGCAAACCTGAGCGGCTTTAATCTGCGTGGCGCAAACCTGACCGGGACAAACCTGACTGAGGCAAACCTAAGTTGGGCATTTCTAAACCAAGCCACTCTCACCGAAGCCTGCTTGCGACGAGCCGATCTTCGCAGTGCTTCGCTGAATGGGGCAACCCTAAATCAGTCAATTCTCAGTGGCGCAAACCTCAGCAAGATTGACCTACGCCTCGCCAACCTGCAAAACGCAGACTTGAACTGGGCGGTGATGCAAGAAGCGGATCTTGCTAGCGCTAACCTAACGTCTGCAAAATTGGATCAGGTCAATCTAGATCGGGCAAAGCTGAATAGTGCAAACTTGGCTGGGGCTGAACTGATGGAAGCGACCCTACGCCGCGCCAATTTATCGAATGCCAATCTCGATCGCGCCAATTTGCGAGAAGCCCATTTAGAAGAGGCGAATTTGCGGGAAGCCAGCTTAAAAGGTGCCAATTTGACCGAGGCGAATTTGAGTGGAGCCTATCTGCGGCAAGCAAACCTCAGCGAAGCCGACCTGCATCGCGTTGTGTTGGCGGGTGCCGATTTGAGCGAAGCCATTCTCACTAGCGCCGACCTCAGCCGTGCGAACTTGGCGGGTTCCTACTTACTCAAAGCCAGCTTGCAGGGCGCTCATCTACTCCGGGCAAATCTGCAAGATGCCTACCTACTCCGAACTGATTTGAGTGAAGCCAATTTGCGGGGAGCCGATTTGCAACGGGCGGATCTTAGCGGTGCCTATTTAAGCAACACCAGTCTCAGCGAAGCGAATTTGACGGATGCTTACTTGCTAGAAAGTCATCTGATCCACACCACGTTCGATGGGGCAATTTTGACGGGATGCTGCATTTATAACTGGCACCCGGAATCAGTGGATTTTTCTAAGGTGCAGTGTCGTTACCTCTACACTCAGTTTAACCATACGGAGAAAAAGCCAACCGATCGCGTACCTGAAGGACGCGACTTTGAACCGGGCGAAATGGGCACCTATTACCAAGATGACCATACGGGGGTGGATTTATATTTTACTGAGTCTGTGAATTGGGAAGTGCTGGCATTTACTCTGGTACAGGTTGCCGCAGAGGAACCCGGATTAATTTTGAAAGTGAAATTCTACGAACTAGCGGAAGATAATTATTGGGTTAAGCTATCTGCCAATCGCACGGTAAATTCTAAAGTGCTTGCAAGGCGGGTGTTTCAGCTTTATCCAGAGGTGCAACAGCGGTTAGCGGTACACCGACCCAAAATTTTGAGCTTGCTGGGGATTGCCTCAGCGAATATTGAAGAAACCGCGACATCCACGGCTGAGCGATCGCCCCAAGCCCCAAGCGATCGTCGTGCCCATCTTTACCAAGAGGTGGTTCGTCAGATTCAGTATATTTTGGTCACGCAAACGCCTGATCAATTGGTCGATAGCGTCCAGCGATTACTCAACTATCTACAACAAGAAGGCGTTGCCACCAAAGAGATTCAGCGCAAGGTGATTAGCCAAGCAGTCGCCCAACGTGCCAAACGAGATGAAGCCTTTCGAGAGCATTTACTGAAATGGAGTGCCCAATCTCCCAACGCTGTACGTTCATCTCCCGTTGGGCAAGCCCTGCGAGTGGCGATCGCGCTTTTTAGCAATCCTCAATCCCCAAAGACTTAGATGCAGACACATTGAAACTTGGGGCACAATTCCCTCGCCCCCAACGTCTTGCTACAAAGATTGACTGAACCTTGCAGGGCAGAACGGTCTGCCCTGTTTCTTGCTTGCACGAAATCGCCAAAACAAGTCCTTTCTAGTTTCCTAATGTTGAACTTTTAGAATGCTAAAATTAGAAACGATTAATGCATGTAGTGGAATTAATCTACCAACTTAACGGGATGTGGCGCAGCTTGGTAGCGCACTTCGTTCGGGACGAAGGGGCCGTGGGTTCGAATCCCGCCATCCCGATTCTATAAGAATCAATACTGGAAGGGGCTTCTGGTAGTTCAGATATCCTCAAAGTCTGATGCTTTCTTGGGTGTTTTTAGGGTTTTCCTCTCAAAGTATCTACCTTTACTCTTCTCCCTCTTCTTCATCGTCCAAGCTATGAATTTCTGGTTCTAAAAAATCATCTAAGTCTTCTGAACTCTTGTGATCCTTAAATTCACCAGCTTCATAAGGCTTTAACCTACCACTGCTTTCTAGCCAGCCCAGAAGGGTTTCCTGCGCTATTTTTGGAGCAATTTTCATCGCTTGGTTCCGGGGTTCTTCGCTGAGAGAAGGATTGTGACATGTAATCATGAATTTGATCTTTTATTGTGTGGAGTAAAAACGCCGAAATAGTTAAGTTTTGTAGAAGCGCTGATTGATCTAGCTGGTTTAGAAAATAAAAATAGCCGCATCAATGAAGAAAAAACTTAGTTTTGGCTCTCAGACTGTCGCGATTATCTAGAAAAAATTCTAGCTCTAAACTCAGCAGAGCAACACCGTCAAATCTGACTAAGAATTTTGGCTGAAAATGCAGCTAGACCTTAAAAAAAGCAAGCAATACTATGTGAAGTATGGATGGGGACTATCTATGGCTACAGGCTTGAACTTCGGCAGAGTGAGCTATTCGCTGCGATCGCTCTAGTATGATTATGTCAAAATTGTGGATTTTTCCTACGTCTTAGTTCAGATTATCGCCACCTTCTCACAAAATTCCTACCGCTATCTCGTACTACCATCATAGTCTATTTGAAAAAGCCGGATTGCCCAGGTATGTTACTGTTCGCTCCAAACCCGTACTCTATATAAGTTGCCGTTGTTAAATAAAATGAATAGGTCTTACTTAATCATCCAGTCCAGGTAAGGGCATCTACAAAAAGCACCCTTACCTGATACAAAATTAAATCAATAAATTACCAAGTGAATGCTTTTAAGCTTCGAGGTTAGAGGGGGTTAGAGTAGAACGTCCTCCTAGAGACAACATTACTCGTGAAATGCCAGTAAATAGGATGCTGACTCCTACTAGAGTGCCAATCACCCAAGGTGCATTTAAAGGCCACTGCGCCCAAATCATGCCACCTAGAACGAGCGTAATGATGCCATTGCCTAAAAGGTATAACCAGTTTTTTTGAGGACGTACTTTAAACGCCATGATTAATTCAAATACACCCTCAGTTAGCAAAAAAGTGCCTAGTAGCAATGTCAACGACAAAACTCCTGTTCTTGGAGTGACTAGCAACATCACCCCTGTGCCGATGTAAAGAATACCTAGCAAGATCTGCCAGATAAATCCTTGGCTAGAACGATTTTGAAAACCGTAAGCTATTTTGGCTCCACCTGCGGTAATCAAAAATAGGGCGATCCATGTTTCTGCAAAAATGGTGGAAAGACCAGGCAGGGCGATCGCAATCACACCCAATACAATCAGCAAAATACCAATGCCAAGAGAGCCATTACCAGTCGATTGAGAGTCTGGTTTTTGAGAGCTTGGAGAAATGTCAGTAGTCATAGTGATTGAGCCTATTTACTAAACTTTTCACTAGCCTATAAAAGCTTTGATCAACCGAAAAGTATCTGAAGATAGATCTTAAAAAAATTGCCGAATAAAGCTATGTTTTCTGACTTTAGTATCTGAATAGCAATAGCTTTGTACACAACTAGAAAATAGGGTTTAACAAAAAATCTCGCTTAACCTAACTCGGATTAAGCGAGATCAGAACACAACTTTTTTAAACCAACTATCCAAGTCGCAAAATATGGAGAAATGAGGGTTGGCACTTACCACCAGATTCGATTGCCATTTTCATCCATTCGGGCTAGCCGAATCATGTCAGAGATTTCTTCAGCATCTTTAACATGATGTAGCGCTTCTTGAGTGCCGTCTGGCATGTTGAAAACAAAGTACGTTGGTACGACAATATGGTCACCTGTAATATCAGGTGCATCTACAGCAACTTGCTTAGCTTTTTCTTCGAGTGTTTTTGAATTGTCGATGCGATCGCCTGGATTGACAGTTAGGGGTGCGGCAGCCCTTTGAATCTCCTCTTTCTGAGCATGCTTTTGAGCAGGATCAACTTCTTCTGGAGTTAAAGGTTGCTGAATTTCCTTAAACTCATGATTGGATGCTGTCTCTTCGTAAGCCATAATTAAAGCCTTGAATTCATTCCCATAATATTAGTAAG
>JBBSCL010000161.1:0-6959 GCA_038250345.1 Leptolyngbyales cyanobacterium | reverse complement strand
TGCGCTCTCGGATGGATGAATTGGTAATTGGCTGTGTCTGTGGATTAGTACGATTACGGGTTCAGTATGTCTAAAATCCAGCCACCGGAGGCTGGAAACAGATTCACCTGCTGATTTTTCTTATTTTTGAAGAGGTCTATTTATGGAAGTGGCAAGAGTTCTAATGAAAATGACCCAAAAATACCTAAACTTTTATCATTGGGGAATTTTTGAGTACAAAGGCTCAAGCCCTGACGCGGCAGGCTATGAGGGAGGGCTGAAAATCCTCGTGTCACCGATTTAAATCCTGTTCCTGGTATTCAGTCAAATCAAGCAAAAAGCCCTGAGTTCAGGCGATTCAGGGCTTTTTTTGAGCGAGATGACCCTTTAGGTTAGCGCAGTGGAGGTCTGGTTTTATCTTGAGGCAAATACCCTTCAATCAGCAAATCTGAGCCGATCGCGCGCCAGCTTATTTGCTCCAAGGTGAGGGCTTCGGTCATTTTTTTTAGCCCCAAATCGCCTACGGGAGAGGGAGCCGCCACTCCGCCGATGATTTTGGGGGCAATAAAGGCAAGGACTTTTTGCACACACCCTTCAGCGATCGCACGGGCTGCCAAAGTGCCACCACATTCCCATAGCACCGTTAAAAATCCGCGATCGTAGAGGTGCGCCATGACCGTGCTAGGGGTGAGGGATTCCAGCTCCACCACTTCCACACCGCGCCGCTTCAATTCAGCTTGAAACGCAGATCGAACACCCACTTGAGTAAAGACCAGGGTAGACGCAGTGCTCGTATTCCAGACATTGGCGGAGTCTGGCAGATCCAGTGTGCGGCTCATGATCACCCGTAGCGGGGTGTGACCCGGTTGGCGACTGGTGAGTAGGGGATCATCTGCGCGAACGGTGTTGCCACCTACAATCACAGCATCGCAGGTTGCCCGCAGTTGATGAACTGCGCCACGCGCCGCTTCACTGGTGACCCAGGCGCTATGCCGAGTCACCGCAGCGATTTTGCCATCTAAGGTCATGGCATATTTCAAAATACCAAAGGGTCGATGGTGCAAAATTCGATGCACAAAGGCTTCGTTTAATGTTTGACAGGCAGGTTCTTCAATGCCAACAAAGACATCAATGTCAGCCTGTTTGAGGCGATCGCTGCCTGCACCTGCAACTTTAGGGTTGGGATCGATCATGCCAATCACGACCCGTTGAATTCCAGCAGCAATCACCGCTTCTGAGCAGGGAGGAGTGCGTCCGTAATGATTGCACGGTTCTAAATTGACATACAACGTTGCGCCCTGAGCGCGATCGCTTGCCTGTCGCAGCGCTAACACTTCCGCATGGGGCGCGCCTGCCTTGGGATGAAAGCCTTCCCCAACGATCGCGCCATCATTCACAATTACGCAGCCCACCAGAGGATTGGGGGCAGTTTTTCCTGCTGCTTGCCGCGCCAATTCTAAGCAACGCTGCATCATCACGCGGTCAATTTCAGTCATCTAAAGCGCTAACCTGAAACTGTTTTGAGATCCTCGACCGAATTTAGAGATCACTACATCGATCCAACCAATCTTGATAGGACTGGGTGAGGCTACTGTCATCTAATTCAATCTCAATCCGAATGCTTTTACACTGATGGCGTAGAGTTTTGGCGATCGCGTCTATCACGGCACTCGCTGTTTTAGCTGACTTGAACTCACCGCTGACCGTTGGTTTCCCAGCGACCGCTGGCACCTCGTCGCTAAAGGTGCCTTGGCTCAAGTCAACTTCTGCCAAAGTCTTTTGCTCTGGGCTAACTTGCTCAATCACCAAAACTTCATAGCGAACGGGCACCTGAATCATGCGCGTCTCGATCTTTTTGCGAATAATTACTTCCCCAACTTTGCGCCGCTCGTATTCCACTTGCAACCGTTCTTCTAGCAACGGCACCATGTCATCTAGAGAGGCAACAATCGGTTCTGAGTTCGACGGAATGGATAAAGTGGAGCTTGGAGCGATCGCCTCAGATACATCAGATTCAGATACATCAGATTCAGATACATCAGACATAGAAAAGGCGGGATCATTCAAGGACGAGTCTGCTTGTGCGGAAACATCGCTTAGATCTGAAATATCTGCAATATCTAAAGCAGGAGTCTCCTCAATTGGAAGGGATGGAAGATCGGGCGATCGCCCTGCCGCCAACCCTGCTAACCCCGCTAAAATGCCAGGTGCCGCTGCCATTCCTGCCGCCGGATCGACAAATCCCATGCTAGGAGTAGAAAAATTAAACTCATCTGAAGCACTTTCCAGATTATCAACCGGATTGTCGAACAAGCTATCTAGAGCCATATCTCTGACAGACTCAGATCGTAAATCACTCAGATCCTCAAATTCTCCCTCTTCTGCAAAGGAGAAATCAGCGACGCTGCCAAACATTTCTGTTAGGTCATCTGTAGGCAGATCATCTGTAGGCAGATTATCTGTAGGCAGACCTGTAAACTCAAGATCAGTCAGGCTAGTAATGGTTTCTGGTTCAGGTTCAAAGCGGTCATTTTGAAGGGTGAATTCACTCAGGTCATTGGTGTCTGCGATCGCAAAACCTGCCGTTCCAAACTCATCCTCTAGGGATAAATCCACATCAAAGGCAGTATCAAGCTCTAAGTTCGCCAAGCTGTCAGAATCCATAGGTGCGATCGCCGCCATCGGAACCTCTATAAATGAGGTGGGGATCTCACTCTCACTCAAATCCATGATTGCCGCAGACGGCTCAACAACATTTGAGAAGTCGTCATCAAGCGAAAAATCTAAAGGGAGTGGCGCGATCGCTTCAGTTTCAAGATCCAAACCAGTTTCAAGATTCAAGCCAGCTTCAAGATCCAAGTCAGAATATTCAATCTCAAACTCTAAATCTGAATCAGTTTCAAGATCTAAGCCTGAATCAGTTTCAAACTCTAAATCTGTAGATTCAGTTGCCGATAGATCTAGATCAGCTAATTCCAACTCAAGCTCGCTGGCTGTCTCCATTTGCGGCTGGTTGAAAGAGTTATCAAGGTTCAGTTCAAACAACTCGTCTGTTTCTATCTCGTTAGTCCATGATAAGTCTGAGTCAGCATCAACGAGGCTTTCACTAAGGTTCAAATCTAAGTTGGGCACCTGACTGGCTAAGTCATCACCGACGGTTGCAATATCTGGGAATCCAAAGTCGTCCAAAGATGCCTCTGAAAGTGGATCGCGATCGGGCAAACTCTCAAGAGTTAAATCAGTGGTAGATCCAGCTTCGCCAAAATCGGATGGCAGCAAAAACTCTTCAGCATCTTCATTCACGGTATCGACTGAAGAATCATCTAGCAAAAAGCCAATATCGGGCAAGTCCTCAAGCTCACTTTCAATTTCCGCATCAGTTAATGGATCTAATAAACCGCTAGAAAGGGTATCAATGGGTTGAGCAGTCTGTCCCCACGAAGCAGATCCGACTTCCACAAATCCGAGTTCTGAGATCTCGTCTGCTTCAGCGAGTGCGAATGGATTTTCTAAGAGGTCATCGTTAGCCAGTTCAGGCAAGGGAACGGCTTCGGAGGGAAGGGCGTAGTCTAAACTAGGCTGACCTGTAGGGCTGACCAAATCCGACCAATCATCTAGGGAATTATTGGTAGCGATCTCCGCAGTAGATTCGCTGGCTGACAAAAAATCTTCTGAAGGCGAAAGCTCTAATTCTGATAGCTCAGGGAGTCCCGCAGAAGTTGCTAGATCGTCTTCATCGTCGTCTGCAAACCAATCGTCATCTAATGATTCTGATTCCATTGATGACATCTTGACTGAGGCGGCAAAATCAGCAGCAGGTTCAGGCAACAGTGGATCGGATGTGAATAAGTCATCTTCTAGCGCGGCGAAATCAGCGGCGGGTTCGGGCAATAGTGGATCTGATGTGAATAAGTCATCTTCTAATGACAGGTTATCTTCTAGTGCAGGAGGATCGGATCTGAATAAGTCATCTTCTAGCGCGGCGAAATCAGCGGCGGGTTCGGGCAATAGTCGATCGGATGTGAATAAGTCATCTTCTAATGACAGGTCATCTTCTGGTGCAGGAGGGGCGATCGCGCTTCCTCCCATTAACGCGGCGGCGGCAGCAGCAGCGGCACTATAGGATAACGGTGGAGGTGCTGGGTTTGATTCGGCGCGATTTGTGAAACTATCCCTGCGAGAATCGCTGGATTCTAAAGGCGTGTATTCTGGCAAAAAGTCAACATCGGCTTTAACTATGTCCACAAATACCGCATGGGTCTGAACGCTAACCTTTTTGATTCGACGACCATTGAGCAAAACGGATGGTTTATTCTCCGCTGATCCCAAGATCGCAATGACTAAATTAAGCTGATGAGTGTCATCTAAGATTAGGTCTTGAATTTCACCAATGGGCTGACCTAGCTCATCCATCACCGTGAAATTGTTCAGCTTACTTTTCAAATTGTTGAGATTGTCCATCAAAGTATTGATGCGAACGGCTTCATCGCGCTGATCGCGATCGCCTTGCATATCAAATGATTCCGATGGGTTTGGAGAAGATGGATGAGTCATTGTTTGGCGTTCTAAAGGGGATAACGGTCAGTCCACCAGCGGTTGGCATGAAATAGATAATTTAGTCAGTGGGTTGTTTAGCCAAATATTGCTTAATTGGCAGATTTTCTCGAACCACGGCTTGTCGATGAATCAGCGGCATCTCTGCGTAAAGCTCAACGCGAATCACCTCCTTTTCCTGTAATGTCGATCGATTCAGCAAGATTAAGTTCTCTGAGTCGCTGATTGTCTCTGATTGCTTGAACGGTGGCTCAGAATCGGACAGCGCCGGAGTAATACTATCGGAAGGATTGGCGGAAGGATTGGGTTGAGTCATGTTGCTTGCTTTTCCTGGATTGAATTGAACAAGCGATCGCAAAGAATCGTTCTAATATTAATTTTCTCCCGTCATTTACACCAGTAGTAACTAGCGTAATGACTCCTAAAGGTAGTTACTATGATATTAAAGATTCGCGATTCGAGCAGTTTCTTGTAGTAAGTCGGTCAAGATGTTTTATTTTCATTAAGTTTTATGGATTGCTCCTTAAAAATTGTTTAAGCAAGCTTAGAAATTTACTCATCATACTGATTGAAGATTTAGACAGAATTCCCCAGAAAATAGGAAATTTGTCATTTGAGAGGTGGCGAGTATGAATACTCAATCCTGGCTAGCATTGGTGCGGCAGCAGGGTGTGATTGCGGTGGTTCGCAGCAGCCAGTTTAAACAGGGTATTCAAATGGCAAAAGCGGTGGCTGCCGGAGGAATTCAACTGATAGAAGTGACCTGGAATAGCGATCGCGCCCCCGATGTGATTGCCCACTTGCGGCAGGAGTTGCCTGATTGTTGGATCGGCGCAGGCACTCTGCTAACGTTGGCTCAGCAGCAGCAAGCGATCGCAGCAGGCGCACAGTTCCTTTTCACCCCCCATGTAGATGTCGGCATGATTAAAACTGCCGCCGAGCAAGAAATACCCCTTGTTGCCGGTGCCCTTTCCCCAACCGAAATTGTGCAAGCATGGCAAGCGGGTGCGGCAAGTGTCAAAGTTTTTCCCATAGAAGTCATGGGTGGAGTTGCGTATATTCAAGCGTTACGAGCGCCTTTAGGCAATATTCCTCTGATTCCAACCGGGGGCATCACTATTGAAAACACTCCAGCATTTTTGCAGGCTGGCGCGATCGCGGTCGGGCTATCGAGCGATTTATTTCCCCAAGCGGCTTTATTACAGGCAAACTGGGATGCGATCGCTTTGAGAACACAAACTCTAGTCCAAAGGGTAAAAAGTGGTAAAGAACGCTGTGAGTTTTAGAGGCAAATCAAAATTTAGAATTGCAGCTATTTGTTTGATAATTCTTAAGCTTTGCGATCGCCCTCTAGCTTCTGCCAGATTCCGCAGCTTACGATAGTTGTGAAACTATGCATAGAGCCTGTGAATAGCCAGTTTTTTCGCCGATACTGTGGCGTGTTGATTAGTTCGCTAATTGCGATCGGGATAGTGCCTTTATCATCCAAGCCAATTTGGGCACAAAAGCCTGCCTATCTCATTGACCAGCAGGCTGCCATCTCACAACTTAGGAATTTAAAGCAATCTGGAGAACGCTGGATCGAGATTGATTTATCCAAGCAGCGCCTCATTGCTTGGCAAGGAAATCGCCCCGTTTACGCAGTCATCATCTCCACAGGCAAATCTTCTACCCCAACCCCAACAGGCATATTTTCCATCCAAACGCGCTACCGCACCACTCGGATGAGCGGAGCGGATTACGATGTTCCAAATGTACCCTATGCCATGTTCTATCATCGCGGCTATGCTATTCATGGGGCTGATTGGCATAACAATTTTGGTACTCCCGTTAGCCACGGTTGCACGAACGTGGCAGTCAATCATGCCCGCTGGCTTTATAATTGGGCAAGCATAGGAACTGCAATTATTGTGCGTGATTAGCAAGTTTCAACGGATCCTACAGGACTCGAACCTGTGACCGATCGCTTAGAAGGCGATTGCTCTATCCACTGAGCTAAGGATCCATACGTTTTAGCAAAGCTAAAATAAACATAAACCTTTGCATCTGAACTCGAAACTATAGTCTTTTTTTATTAAATCGCTTAATTAAGCAGCGGAAGTTTAATTAAGAATTCAATCCAACGGTAGAAATTGAAGTTGTTTAAACCTGCTTTGATTCGTTAGCGAGTCAACTCCGCTAACACATCAATTGCTATTAAAAAAGTCATTTGTTGCTCCTAGCTTATCAGCTTACAATATCGCTGTTTGGTTTAGGTCTTCAGAAAGAGCCTTTAGATCGCGACCATCAGGATTTTGATCAGATTAATCACAATCCCTCGAAGATTTTGAGCATGTTGTAAGTTTCATGTCCAAAAATGGGAATTCCTTAAGGTAAGGTTTGAGAGAAGCCTCCAACTGAATCCAACCTTTGTCTCTGAGTCGTTA
>JBBSCL010000160.1:0-6966 GCA_038250345.1 Leptolyngbyales cyanobacterium | reverse complement strand
TTGCTTCGCAAGCCCTTTTTCACAATCCTAATTTGAGGACGCGAAAGTGACACGCTCCCCCATGTAGAACCTAGGGTTTGAAGGTAGGTTAGAGACTGGCGCTCCCTAACCTATAGAAACAAAGCTACAGCATGGCAAGCTAGTGCTTCTTAAACATCCTTTCGACTGTAAAAGTTTTGAACACTTTTGAACATTGCTTTGAACTACTACATAGTTATATTGCAGGTCCATCGTGCCTTTTGGGATCTTTTTTTTGCTTTTTAGCTCCGTCAGATTCCGCTTTCGGTTTCTTAGATTCTTTGTTGGTTTTCTTTTCTTTTGCCATACCAGATCTCCACTTTAATTTTTTTCAATCTAATCGATTTTTTTGAATTTAGCGACCTCAATAGTATAGAAGTTAAGCATTGAAGGTTTAGAACGTTGTCCTCACAACTAATTTCCTAGTGCTAGGCGATTAATTTAGACAAACCACAGTTCCCTTCACTTGTCAATACGTAAGTCCTATCAAAGTTAAATGTATGGATCGTGAAAAGAGTCCAGTAAAATTAAAAGGGTTTTTAAGCGATCTCCGGAACAAAAACTGTTCTTCTGTATTTTCTATATTCTTTAGAAGTTCTAAATTGTTTAGCCTAGGCTGTTCAGTGAGAATATCATTCATTGGTTTTACAGTTTCGTATCAGGAAAACGTTAGAGTGATATAAGCGAATGGATAAAGGTATCTGTTACGCTCTATACTCAGTCATTTTTCAGCTTAATTTCCCGCTTACTGTTCCAATGCCGAGTAACTATCGGCTGCATTCTGAGGAGAAAGTAATTTATGCCGCAGCTTGAGGCTAGTGCCGCAATCGACTTTCGGAGTGAGTCTTACCAAGACGCTTACAGTCGAATTAACGCAATTGTAATTGAGGGTGAACAAGAAGCCCATGAGAACTACACAAAGCTAGCCGACTTCCTTCCTGACAGTAGGGATCACTTGCACAGTCTAGCAAAGATGGAAAGTCGCCACAAGAAGGGCTTTGAAGCATGTGGAAGAAACTTGAGTGTGATTCCAGATATGGAGTTTGCCAGCCAGTTTTTCTCCCAACTGCATCGCAATTTTCAAGATGCTGCTAGCCAAGGCAACATCGTCACCTGCTTGCTGATTCAATCCCTGATTATTGAATGTTTTGCGATCGCAGCCTACAACATCTACATTCCAGTAGCCGATGACTTTGCGAGAAAAATTACTGAAGGCGTTGTTAAGGACGAATATAGCCATCTGAATTTTGGGGAAGAATGGCTCAAAGCTCATTTTGAAGAATCAAAAACAGAATTAGAAGCTGCCAATCGGCAAAACCTTCCCATTGTTTGGCAAATGCTCAATCAAGTCGAAGATGATGCTCGTGTTCTTGGAATGGAAAAAGAAGCATTAGTCGAAGACTTTATGATTCAGTATGGCGAAGCGCTCAGCAATATTGGTTTTACAAACCGAGATGTGATGCGCCTATCGGCAATGGGCTTAGCAGCAGTTTAGTTGGAGTGATGTTGGAGATGGGCGATCGCCCATCTCCAACACCGCTTTTTACCGTTAAATCCTTAACTCAATTCAGTATTTTTATTTTGACAGGACTTATGCAAATCAACCGAAATTTGCCCCCCAACCCCCAACTCTGGGGGAGCTAGAGATCAAAGTCCCCCAGAATTGGGGGATTTAGGGGGCGAGTGCATAAGTCCTATTTGATTGGTTTTTTAACTGTATCCGTGGGATTGATCTATATATTTAGTCACTGAGTTTTAGTCACTGAGTTCAGGTAGCTTTCATTATAAATAGCCAAATTCACATGTAATCTGATATACCTTGACTCATGCCGCCGTTTTATAAGTTTTCTATAATACTGAAATTTTAACGGTTCATTTCTAACCACAATTACCCTCAAGAAAAACTGTATAAATGTTTGGTCTTATCGGTCACCTTACCAGCCTAGAACATGCTCAATCCGTGGCGAATGAACTAGGCTATCCAGAATATGCCAATCAAGGACTCGACTTTTGGTGCAGCGCTCCACCCCAAATTGTGGATGACATTACGGTCACAAGTATTACCGGACAGAAGATTTACGGTAAGTATGTGGAATCCTGCTTTTTGCCAGAAATGCTAGCCAATCGTCGGATTAAAGCCGCTACCCGCAAAATTATTAATGCGATGGCTCATGCTCAAAAGCACGGCATCGACATCACAGCATTGGGCGGCTTCTCTTCCATCATTTTTGAAAATTTTAATTTACAACAAATTCAGCAAGTGCGAAACATCAAGCTGGAGTTTGAACGATTTACCACCGGAAATACCCACACGGCATACATTATCTGTCGCCAACTTGAACAATTGGCTCCTACGTTAGGAATTGAACTTTCTAAAGCGACGGTTGCTGTTTGTGGAGCAACCGGAGACATTGGCAGCGCGGTTTGTCGCTGGCTGAATGGGCGCACAGATGTTGCCGAGATCCTTTTAATAGCTCGCAATCAAGAGCGGCTGCACGACCTCCAAGCGGAGTTAGGGCGCGGCAAAATTATGGATTTGAACGATGCTTTGCCTCAGGCAGACATTATTGTTTGGGTCGCTAGTATGCCTAAAGGCGTTGAAATTGACCCGAATACATTAAAGCAGCCTTGCTTGCTGATTGATGGCGGTTATCCTAAAAACCTGGCAACTAAAGTGCAAAGACCTGGAGTTCATATCTTGAATGGGGGAATTGTGGAGCATTCACTGGATATTGACTGGAAAATCATGAAAATTGTCAATATGGATGTACCGGGTCGTCAACTCTTCGCCTGCTTTGCAGAATCAATGCTGCTGGAATTTGAAAAGTGGTATACCAACTTTTCTTGGGGACGCAATCGCATTACTGTAGAAAAAATGGATCAAATTGGTCACGCCTCGATCAAGCATGGCTTCAGACCATTACTGGACTCTTAGAAATGGAACCTGATGAATCTGTCAAGGTTGATGAGATGATGAAATAGTAAAGCTCGAAAGCAGATTTTGTTTCTTTCGCTCTTTAGCCTTTTTAAATTGAAACTTTCTTCTATTCGGAATCCAAGTTTCATCTATATTTTCTATTGTCTTTATTGACTATGGCGACGACTGAACGCAAACCAATTCTTTTAGATTTTGAGAAGCCTTTGGCGGAATTGGAGTCTAGGATTGTTCAAATCCGGGAACTTGCAGAGGAGAATGACGTTGATGTGTCGGGTGAGATCCGTCATTTAGAGTCAAGGGCTGTGCAACTTCGCCAAGAAATTTTTAGTAACCTATCTCCGCTGCAACGTTTGCAGGTTGCTCGTCATCCTCGTCGTCCTGGCACGTTGGATTATATCCAAGCAATGACTGATGAGTGGATGGAACTGCATGGCGATCGCGGCGGATTTGATGATCCGGCAATGGTGGCGGGGGTCGCTCGATTTGCGGGTCGTCCAGTCGTGATGTTAGGGCAGCAGAAGGGGCATGATACTAAAGACAATATCACTCGAAACTTTGGCATGGCTTCCCCTGGTGGTTACCGTAAAGCCCTGAGGTTAATGGAACACGCCGATCGCTTTGGGATGCCAATTTTGGCTTTTATTGACACCCCAGCCGCTTGGCCTGGGTTAGATGCAGAAGCCTTTGGTCAGGGTGAAGCGATCGCATTCAACTTGCGAGAAATGTTTCGGTTTGAAGTTCCGATTATTTGCACCGTGATTGGCGAGGGCGGCTCTGGCGGCGCATTGGGAATTGGAGTCGGAGATCGCCTACTGATGTTTGAACATTCCATCTATAGTGTGGCTCCACCCGAAGCCTGTGCAGCTATTCTTTGGCGGGATGCTGCCAAAGCTCCTCAAGCGGCAGACGCACTCAAAATCACCTCTACCGACCTCAAAGCTTTAGGCATTATTGACGAAATTTTGCCAGAGCCGATTGGTGGTGCCCACGCCGATCCACTGACCGCAGCAGATACTTTAAAAACCTGCTTAATTAAGCATTTAGATGAACTCAGCCGAATGACCATCCAACAGCGCCAAGATTTACGCTATCAGAAGTTTCGGGCGATCGGTGTATTTACAGAACGATCTGCCTAAGAAGAAAATTGTCTCAACACAATTCACGAGTTTGAGTGGTATACTTGCTAAGTTACATTTGTTTACAATCTCTTATTTTTCATAGGATCACCTTCTGTGAAAGAGCGTTTTCGTTCCTTCATTACCCGGTGGTTACTTGTGAGATTTAGACGGTGCTTTAGCCAAGCTGTGCTTGGTCAATCAAGCCCTAAGCTTAAGCCAAAAACTATTACTCTCCGGCTAGACCTTCATGTCAAAACCTGGCATCTGTCACCTGATAAATTTCATCTATTTCTAAGCAATGGTTCATGCTGTGTTAATGACTTTGCCTCAAGCTAGAAATGTTTGAAACGGTTAACTGAACAGCTTTTATATGACGTTAGGATATTTAGTATTTGATCATGGTTCAAGAACGGCGTGCCTTGATTACTGGGGCAAGTAGTGGAATTGGTAAAGCAACGGCTCTGGCGTTTGCAGAAAGTGACATTCATGTTGCCCTAGTCAGTCGTAGTCAAACCAAACTAGAAGAAGTTGCCAAAGCGGCTATGGACTATGGTGTGACCGCAAAAGCTTATTCTGTAGATTTGGCAGATGTGGCTCATGTAAGGGAACGAATTGCCGCGATCGCTGAAGATTTTGGGGCGATCGATATTCTGGTTAATAACGCTGGGATGGGTTATACAGGTGCGCTTCAAGACACGCCTCTTGCAGATTGGCAAACGATTTTAGACCTCAACCTGACTAGCGTATTTCAGTGCATTCAAGCAATACTACCTGGAATGCGCCAGCGTCACCGAGGAACCATTATTAACATTGCATCTGTTGCAGGGCATCAAGTGTTTCCAAATTGGGGCGCTTATTGCGTCAGCAAGTTTGGCTTGGTGGCACTCTCCAAAACACTCGCGATCGAAGAGCGAGCCAATGGTATTCGAGTCGTCACAATTTCTCCCGGTTCTGTCAATACACCGATCTGGGATACCGATACTGTTCAAGCCGATTTTGATCGGTCGCAAATGTTGACACCCGAAATTGTTGCCCAGTCGGTTCTCTACACTGCTCTTTTACCAGAGCAAGCGGTTGTAGAAGAGATGCTGCTGATGCCTAACACTGGTACGTTTTAGATTGCCGCTGGTTAAACCTAGCTAGCACCAGTTTGCTCCTATTGATTTATCCACTTTTATGTCGTTAAACTTTGGCTCAATTATGACTACTGCTTCTTCCAACGGTTCCAACAGTGACTCAAACCGCGCTGTTGCTGAAATTCCCAAAAATTTAGAACTTCGTCCTGATCGGAACACCTTAGATGGTGCTCAAGAAGCAAAACTGCATGTTCCGTCGGATCAACAACACGACGAGATGCAGCAAGCAGTGAGAACCATGCTGCTAGGCGTAGGTGAAGATCCAGAACGAGAAGGCTTACTCAAAACGCCAAAGCGAGTCGCTGAAGCAATGCGGTTTCTAACCAGTGGCTATCACCAGTCCTTAGAAGAACTTGTGAATGGAGCGATCTTCAACGAAGGTCACAACGAGATGGTTCTAGTACGTGATATTGACGCTTTTAGTCTGTGTGAACACCATATGCTGCCATTTATGGGCAGAGTTCATGTTGCTTATATTCCTAACCAAAAAGTGGTGGGTCTAAGCAAACTAGCACGGATCGTAGAAATGTATTCTCGCCGCTTGCAGGTACAGGAGAGGCTAACTCGTCAAATAGCAGAAGCAGTTCAGTTGATTTTAGAACCGCAGGGTGTGGCAGTGGTGATGGAAGCAAGCCATATGTGCATGACAATGCGGGGGGTACAAAAACCTGGCGCTTGGACAGTAACCAGTGCCATGGTGGGCGTGTTTCAAGAGCAGCAAAAAACTCGCGAAGAATTTTTGAATTTAATTCGCCACAAACCCGCATTTTAGACAAATTTGGCAGTTGAAAGTTCCTAAATTTTAAGGGAGCTAGAAATTCAAATCTGGCTCCTTTAGTTCGTCGTAAAATTAGGTTGACATTTAGCCTTCCAAATCACCGTCTCCTACCGAAGCTGCGACCGCTGCCAAAGCCAGATCTAGAAGGCTGTCGATAGTTAGGGGTATTGCTACGGCGGAGAGTATTAGTGCCAAAGCCTGACCCTGTGGAGCGATCGCCTCCAGTGGTGCGTCGTTGACTAGCAGTCGGCGTTCTCAAGTTACCCGTCGAGCGTACCGTTTGGCGATTGCGAACCGCTGCTGGAGGCGCATTGTAGCGCTGTTGATAGCTGCTGACTGCCTGATTATAATTGCCACCATAGCCGCCAAAGCCCCTAATTCCACCGGGCTGATAAACAGGCGGAACGTAGTATTGCGGTCTAAACAGCAAACTGCCGATCGCCTGACCTGCTAGCGCGCCTGCAAAGGGCGACCAAAAACTTGATTCTTGTCGCACAACCACTCGTTCCGTTTGCCCTGTTTGCGGATTGGCTTGCTCTTCAGTCACGTTATGCACGTAGTCAATTTTGAACTCTTTTTCGACATGCATCGAAGCCTGATTGTTTTCTAACTTCAGGTAGTTCTTCTGTCCCTTTGAGATTTCTTCATCGGTCAGTTGAGCCATTTGCAGGTTGGTGGTGCGATAGGCAGAAGAATCGCCCGGCTTTGTATTCAGCAGCATGACGGTATACTCACCATCGGCATCGTTATAGGTTGCCTGCTGCACGGGATATTGCCCATTGCTTAAGCGATTTTGAGGAGCACTCGCCGTTTGAGCAGTGGGGTTGGATGATGAATTACCCTGATTTGGACTGCCGCCACAGGAAACAGTCGTCACTGCCATCGTTAAAATCATTGCATACACGAGAAATCGACGGAGCATGTTCATAGTAGGAAAGGAGTTGAGAGTATAAATAGCAAATTCAAAAAGTGATAGTT
>JBBSCL010000159.1:0-6974 GCA_038250345.1 Leptolyngbyales cyanobacterium | reverse complement strand
TGATTGTGGTTGCCAATGATCAACCCATGCTGCAAAAGATTCAAGGATTGAACACCAAAAATTTGTGTGGGATTCCCTTAGCAGCGATGATGCAGTGGAGTCGGACTCAACGTCGCCCTGCTGCGGTTGCTCATTATCTACAACTGCTGCGATCGCCTGAAACTGTTGCTTCACCTGGCGTTAATCGCCAAGCTGTTAGTTCTAAATCTTCTATCTATAAACCTACAGATCGGCTGGCTACGGCGACTACTTCGGTTATTCCTCGCGCTCAAACTCGGACAACGCCTGCGCGTCGCAAAGTACACTGGTCGCGCTGGTTGGCAAATATAGTAAATTTGGTGGTAGTGGTCACTGCGATCGCGGTGTTGTGGCGATTCATTAGCCCTGCTAGTTTTAACCAATTGTGGCAAAAAGTGCCGATAATTGGCAAATCCGTAGAATAATCAGATAACGAATGACGAACTGATAGCTATGAAAATGAAGCGTCTAAACGGACTGTTTAAGGTGATCTTGATTGTGCTGCTAATAGGAACGCCATTGATGGGTTGCGCTGCAATAGTACAGGAAAAATCTGTCCCCGTTGTTGAAATCTATCCTCTAGACAGTCCTACCCCTAGCACCAAGACAAACCCAGTTTCCAATTCTGAACCGCCTGCAACTCTGGTTAGCAGTTTGCAGCAAAATCTCAGCAAGCAAACAGGCATTCCTACCGACAAACTAAAAATCGTAGAGTCCAAGCAAAAAACCTGGTCAGATGGCTGCTTGGGGTTAGGCAAGTCAGAGGAAATGTGTTCTCAGGCGATGGTGCAGGGCTGGCAAGTTACGTTTTCTGATGGCACGCAGCGCTGGGTTTATCGCACCAATGGAGCGGGTAACGTATCTCGACTAGAAATGCCTATGGCGCAACCTAAAACAGTTCAACCCAAGGGATAAATGGTGTTTCAAGCCTATCGAGAACTGCGGCAGGAAGTGGAAGCGCTGAGTCAGGCGATCGCCCAAGGTGGCTGCAATTGCGCTCAGTTAAAAGCCGCTTTGATGCATCTGCAAACCCTTTTTCAAACCCAAACCCAGTCTCTAGAGCTAGATGACTTAGATCCATCACTGGCGCATCAGGTGCAATCCTTCAACGTCGAAATTGATAAACAACTGCGCTTATTGGGCATGGATGTGATGTTCTTGCAGGCGGCAAAGCAGGTAGCGACTAGAGAGCAACGGTTAAATCAAATGGGCGATCGCCTGACTCTCTTACTGCGATACTGCAACGGTTTGCTAGAACCTCAGTGATGAGTGTAGGCGATCGCCGAACTCACATTTTTTTAAGCTGAACATTCTTTTAAGCTGAGCGCTGACGACGACGTAGACGGGCTAAGCCTGCCGCTGCTAATGCTACCCCCGCGATCGTGGTGGGTTCAGGCACCGCCGCTTGAATAGGATCGTCTAGTTTACCGCTGTCTGTATCTGCTAGAAAGCTTAGCTGTCCTGTAAATCCGCTGTTCCAAGATAAGGAGAGGACTCCCTTAAGGTCATTCTCTGCACCCGAAATATCTGTGGAATAGGCATAAGTGTTAGGACTTTGCCCCGAAAGCACTGTGAAAGGGAGTCCAATGAAAGATCCTATCGTTCCTTCCACATCTGGATCAATATCAAAAACAGTATTGCCAGGGATGGTATTGATAATCAGCGAGGCAATTTTTTGAGCAAACCCATCACTGGTAGAGAAAGTCCAAGGAAAGGAAAAGGTATCGCCAACTTGGGTCAAAGACCAACCTGCACCAAATGCTCCGCCGGCTTGCGGTCCCGTCGGGTTCCAAGTGGCAGTTTGAGAACCACCGTCGAGGTAGTTTGCGGTCACTTTAATGCCGCTCATCTGGCTACCATCGGTTTCAAAGGTAGACAATGAGAAGGCGGATGCTGGAGTCGCAAGCGCTAGTCCAGTTAGCAGCGTTGCGCTTGCCAAGATACCATTGAATATATTCAGGTGACTCATGGGGTTCATTCCTTAGTTAAAGAGCTAGCGTAGGCTTGAACTTTTTCCACTATTGCACAAATAAATTAGGAGCAGGAAAACCCTACAGAGTCTCTTTCGGAGGGAATTGCGCCTGTTATGCAAAGTGGCAGAATTGTTGCATTTCGTTACGCGATCGCCCTTTTATTGTGTTGCAGAAATTGCTAGTAGTGCAGCGATCTATTTAGGAGCCAAAAGAAACGCTTACCGCCGCAATGGGGTACAGGAGTATTTAGTGTGGCAAACCTTTGAGAATCGCTTCAATTGGTTCCGGTTACAATCTGAGAAATTTGTATTAATTGAACCCGATGCGGATGACATCATTCGTAGCAGTGTGTTTCCAGGGTTGTGGTTAGCGATACCTGCCTTATTGGAGGGCGGGATGATGGAGGTGTTGAATGTCTTGCAAGCTGGAATTGCTGACCCGACCCATCAGGCGTTTATCGAGACTTTGACAAGGTAACAATGATTGCCGAATCGGTAAGAGTTGAGCAACTGAGTAAGATTTGACCTAAGCTTGCAAAACCTGGTCAACTGTCAGTGCGAGTTCGCCCAATTCGGGTGAGAAAATCCCCGCTGTGCCCGTAAACACCTGCTCTTCATACAGCCCATTCACCCAGTGCAGCACAGTGATGGTGGCGGCGATCGGATCGACAATCCAGTATTCAAGAATTTGCCGAGCCGCATACTCCGTGCGTTTGAAGCGATAGTCTCGGTCCGATTGTCCTGGTGAAACCACTTCAACCACCAATCGTGGCGGTGGCATATCGTAGGTAATCAGCCCCTTGGTAAATTCTTGCAGAGCGATCGCAGCCTCTTCCGAAAGCAGCACCAAATCCGGTTGGCGTGCAGTTGCCCGTGCCCCGCTCACCGCAATTTGGGTGCCAATGCCCAAGCAGTAATAAGGAATGCCCAGTTGCAGAAAATACGCAACGAGAAAGATGGCAATACGGCGGTTTAAGTCGCTTTCAGCAGGCATTTCAACCAGTTCTCCGTTCACCAATTCATAGCGAGTGTCGGTGCCATCATCATAGGCGAGATAGTCATCCAGCGTCATGGGTTGAGTTTTGACAAGCATAGCCGCTTCTCCTAACAGACTCCTATTCTAAGTTTATTCCCTTAGAGGCTGAGGAATTTGCGCTGATTGAACCCGATGCTGATGGGATGATTCGCAGCAGAGCGTTTCCAGGGTTGTGGCTGGCGGTGTCGGCATTATTGGAGGGCAAGATGATAGAGGGAGCGATCGCGCTATTGGTGGCGCTGGTGGGATCAAGCCTGACTACTGACAATTTCCGCTTCGTCTTCAAAAGAGTCTCCCCCAAAAACAGGCTGGTTCTCCTTGCCATCTGCCAGAGTAATCAGGAAGCGCAGCGCTTTAACCCCGTAAGCGGCGCAGTCATAAGGCGTACTTTCGTAGAAGTGCCGCCATGCTGCTGCTTTATGGTCGTCATAGCGTTGACTATGCTCAGGATAGCGATCAAGCCATGCCAACCGGACTGCATGACCAATCAGCACATCCAAGGCGATGGTTTCTTCGATGTATAAGTCGGGGTTGCGATCGCCAAACGCAGCCAACTCCATCAGCGTCTCAATATTTACCTGGCGATATTCAGGAGCCTGAATTTTATTCAACAAATGCTCTACTCGCAGGGCAAAGTTCTTTTCACCCGGAGTCATTTCTGCTAGCACAGGCTCACTTTCTAGCCGATTCCGCCGCTCAAGTTTGTCACCAATCACCAATCCTTTACAGTGTTTCAGCACAGTCCACACGCTGGGATAAAACTCCGTAGGCACCCGATTCAGCGACCCGTCTAGCTGGCGTTTGTGCAGCCAATATTCCCCCGCTGACTGAGCCTCAGTTTGGGCTTCCGGCTGCTCGGATTGCACTGCCCAGTTGATCTCGTCTTGTTGCTGAGAAACCCGCAGCGATTCTTGCTGAAAAAAGGACTGGTTAATATTTTCGTAGCCCTTAAGCACCTGATACAGCCGCGTCTGAATTTCGTGAGGACTGAGTTGCAGCAAGCGTTCATAGGCTTCATCTTGGGTCAACTGGAACTCTCGTGCTAGTTCTGCGGTAATTAGCAAAATCAAAAAGCCGACTCGCAGGGTGAGCAAGCCATCAAATAAAGCAGGTTCAGCTTTAATTAATAGGCTGAGATAGACCAGAATCTCTTGAGTTAACACGCGATCGCGAATATCTTCCCGGCAAAACTCCCGCAGTTTTTCCATAATCTCCTGGGGTGCCATTGGGCGCGTGATTAGAGATGCCTCGCTGTAAGCCCGTCCGACTGCAATCTGCTTCTGGCGCACCAAAATATCCGTCACCACATCCGCAAAGTTGATGGTCATCTTGTCGTATAAGCCAGCCACCCCGCGTAAAATTGCCCATAGCTTCAGGCGATCGGCTTTGAAATAGACCTCATTCAGCAAATCTTCGACGCTCACCTTCCGGGCTGGCTGCCCCAATCCTGTATCAAAGTCAAACCCATGTAGCCGCGCTAAACTGCTCAACAGTTCATACTGCTCATACAGGTTATCGGACTGACGCAAACTTTCGAGCAGCGGTGTCACATCAGTTTCAGACTCCAACGTGAACTCTTGAGTGATGCTAAGAGAAAAATTTCGATCTGGATTGAAAGTCAAGTAAACCTCTGTGGGAGCCGCATCTTGCACCGAAGCCTCAGCAAAGGAAAAACTGTGTAAAAAGTCCATCCGCTCCGTGCAGGCAGTCAGCATCAATTGATTCAAGCGTCCCAATTTCACCTGCACTCCATTGCAAGCGCTTTCTTGGAGTTCTTTAATCAGCGTTAAGATCGGCAATCCTGTGTCAATCTCGTCTTCTGTTTTAAGCATGGTCTGGGTTATGAGCAACGTCATTGTGGGACGACCCAATTGATTCCAGTGACGCTGAATATGGGCAATTTCGGAGCGAATTTGACTGACGAGAAAGTGAGGATCGAGGGAGAGGTAAAACTGCTGTTGGTCAAGCAGGGATGGTAGGAAAACTACGGTTTCTCCTGAAACCCGAAAGATGCGAGAAGTGGTCAACCCGCGCAGCCGCCGCCACGGACGACCCGTTAGCCCTAGTTTGTCGTTGCGTCCAATTTGGGTGTAGGCATCTGCTAATTCAGTGGCGCGCCGCACTTGGATCGGCTCAATCTGTTTGGGAGTTTGGGTATCAATGCCGTAGGCTGCAAGCCGCGACTGGAGGGCTTCGTCTTCAGATAGCAGGGCAATTTGCACAATTGGTTTCCGCTGTTGCCGCACGTGGAGATGGCGACCGAGGGGATCGATATCGCCCACGGATAGCAATCCTTCGCCCAACAGTTGCCCCAGAAGATACAAGCTCTGCGCCCACACCAAAGGAATATTTTCATTCGGGAGACGGGGTTGGCTTTGGGGGGTTTGCCGCTCGGCTTCTACGTGTTCGTGAGGCACAAAGTAAAGCTCTGGCAGCAATCCCACGCCGTCGCGCTCCACTAGCACCGCTTGTAGCTTGGCTTGATACTCACTAATTTGCAGGCGATCGCCCCGAAAAACACTATCCAGCAGCAGATAGGTAAAGAAGAGTGGCCACTCACACTCAATATGTTCAAACTGCTTCAGTTCCGAGGGTTCGTAGTGCAGACGAGTGGTGTCTTCTAGAACGGTTTGGTGCCCATCTCGTAAAAATCGTTTGCAGCCGTAGCGCCCTTGCAGTTTGTCGATGATTTTGTTGCGGGTGCGATCGCACAGTTCCAAATCGTCCACCGCAAACGCCGGAAACCCAATGATGCTGAGCGTTGCAGCATCTACCTCCTTAGAACTAGATTCTCTGGGCAGCAAGGACTCTAGCGTGATTCGGGCACGAGCGATTTCATCGGGCAACACATGAATCACTGAGGACTGTCCGCCTTTCACCCCGTATAAATTCAGCCCGTTCATTGCCTCCAGAGCCGCCTTTGCCATGCCCACCGAGCTAGCATTTAGTTCCGGGTTGCCGTGGTTGATTTTGTTGCCCCGTTCCCAAATCCCATAGTCTGGGGTGCGATAGGCTCTGCCGATGTAGTAAACCAAATTTTGGATGAAATTAACTTCATCGTTATCAAAAATAATATGTAGCCCCGATGCGGTCATCTGTGCCAGCATCAGCAGAAAAACGGAAGTGGCATCCAACTGCAAATGCCCCCAAGCATCGTCATCTACCACGACATCGCCCGTTTGGGTATCATATTTGGCGTGCAGCGCATCTAGCAGAGATTGAGTTTCCTTAAAGGCTTCCACTTTATGGGCTTGGCGCATCATGGCAAACAGCAGCCCTCGCATTAGCTTGATGACGCTGTGTTCTAGCTCAAATGTGCGTCCGCGATCGTCATCCACCTTGCGATAGGCTAGTGCCAAACCCCACACCGCTAGAATGCTGTACACATTGTCTCGCACCCAGGCATCGGTGTAGTCGCCGTGGGCGTTGACCGCAGTACTCGCTGGAAGTAGCCCGGTGATTGGGTTTTGGCGCGTCAAAATGATTGTTTTGATCTGCTCATAATAATGATTGAGCTGAAGCTGGAGATCAGAAGTTCTCATTGACATTCCTATGCGATCGCGATCACTTAATTATTACTCAACTTGGAAAGCTTAACTGTAGGCAGTTTAACTACGGAGCTATTCTGTGTTCTTACCAAAATCTTTATTTGAATCGGTACAAAACTTACCGTATTTTTACTGAAACTACCTTATGCTATTGGATATACCAATCACACACAAGCCGAATTAATCTTAGCTTCTGTACAAGTTTACAGGAGTGGAGACAAGTTCTGTGGCGATTGTGACCTGATAACTAGTAGTCTAGGGCTTAAGTTCGACAACTCTTTTTATGCTGCTAGAGCCTTACCCTTGTAAGTCCACTTGAAGGGTTTCGCCATCGTGCGATTGAAATAGTCGATGAACTCAAGAATCCGAGTTTTTAAGTCAGCTTGACTGAGAAAATTGC
>JBBSCL010000158.1:0-6997 GCA_038250345.1 Leptolyngbyales cyanobacterium | reverse complement strand
TTAGCTAGAGTCGGCTTTTAGCGATCGCGGTTCTAGTGCTTTAATCTCTTGAACCACTCGTTCTTTGCTCGAAATCAAGTGGTATTGAATCGCTTGGGTGGCGGCGAGTGGATTGCGATCGCGCACCGCTTCATAAATCCGACGATGTTCGCCCCGAATTTCTAACACTCCCAGATTGTGCTGCATGGTACGTAAGCGCAGCAACGCCATTTTGTCGAATACCTGATCTAAAATTTGTACCAGCCAAGCATTTGCAGAACTTTCAGCCAGCAGTCGATGGAATTGATAATCCATATGCGGCAATTGAAAATTGGTCAACTGATTGGGCGCTTGTCCAAACGCTTTTTCTGCCTGTACTATCGCTTGATCCAATCGTTCAAGTTGCTCATTCGTAACATTGCGGCAGGCTTCTGAGATTGACAGTTGCTCTAACGCAATTCGGCAATCGTAAAGCTGCATAGCATCAACCACTGAAAGCATTGCAACTCGCAGCGCCCCAGATTCATCAGTCGCAATTAAATTTTCTCGTTGCAATTGTCGAATCGACTCGCGAACCGGAGTTCTGCTCACTTCTAGCGTCTCTGCAAGCTGGGTTTCGACAAGGCGTGAGCCTGCCACCAAATCTCCCGATAAAATGGCATTTCGCAAAGCTTGATAGGTTTGCTCGTGTAATGACTGATTACGCTGAAGCGGACGCGAGGAGAGAACCACCGTTGAAAAACTCCCAAATATCAGAACTCAAAATAGATTATTTTTCTGTATACAGTATATCTATAGTTGAGTTGTTCCTAAACCACTCATCCATTCGGTTGAACAACGAACAACTTTCGTAGACCAACTTTTAAGGTGACGATTTATTTTGACTAGGGCGATATTCTTAGAGCTTCCGCAAATTTCATAAATAATTAAAGCCTTTATCTGAAACAAGGGGCTTAAATCTCAGATTGGCTGTGCTTTCACACAAATCGTGACTCTGGTTGCTGCAAATCACTGTCTTGAAAAGAAGACTTGAAAAGAAGACCGTAAAAGAGTGATTGTTCGTTTCTAGCTTCTCTTTGTATCGGACTGTACAGAAGCAATTGGACGACTAAACTTCAATAAAACAAACAACATTGTAGATGTATACAGAATAGTAGATGTATACAGAATACAGGTTCTATGTTGCTTAGGTCGCAATACTCACGATGTTGTATGGATTAGGTGCAATTTTGGCGATCGCCATTTTCCAAGTCGCAACGCATTAATAAGAACTACAGATTAGAAGAACTACAGATTAAGTTGGAGAATGACTGTGAAACTAATTAATTCCAAACATTTTTCTAAGCTATTGCTGGTTATAGCATCGGTTGCTCTGTTCTCAGGCTGTGCTTCCCCAGCAGCAACGACTAACACCAGCAGCACAACCCCCACGTCTAGTCCAGCAATGGGCACCGATGCCAAAAATCTGAAAGACGTGCGAGTCCAGCTTGCCTTTTTAATGCAAAGTATTGATGCTCCTTTGATCGTTGCGATCAACAAGGGCTACTTTGCCGAACAGGGTTTGAATGTAGCTTACGAGCGGGGCTTTGGTAACTCAGATACGATCAGCAAACTGGGCACCGGCAAGTTTGATCTCGCCTTTAGTGATATGTACAACGCCCTTGATTTCAACGAAAAAAATCCTGGAGATAAAATCATCGCCGTTGCCATTACTCAAAACGGCGCGCCCTTTTCAATCATCTCGCTCAAAGATAAAGGCATTAGTTCTCCAAAAGATCTGACGGGCAAAAAGCTGGGTGCCCCGGCGGGTGATGGACCCCGGAAGCTGTTTCCACTTTTTGCCAAAGAAGTTGGGATTGATCCAGCCTCGGTGGAATGGACAACCATGGAACCAAAACTGCGAGAAACCTTCTTGATGCAGGGACAAGTGGATGCTATCAGTGGATTTTCAACCTCTGCACTGCCTGCTTTGCTTAAAGGCGGCAAGAAGATGGAGGACATCAACGTTTTTTACTACAACGAAAACGGGCTTGATTTTTACGGCAACGCCATTCTGGTTAAAGATGCCTATGCCAAGCAAAATCCTGATGTCGTGAAAGCATTTACAGCCGCGTACATCAAAGGCTTACAGGATGTTTTGAAAGATCCAACGGCGGGATTAGACGCGGTGTTAGCAGCCGATCAAAGCAAACTGATGAACCGTGAGGCTGAAAAAGTCAGGATGCAGATTGCTTTAGAGAGATTGTTTGTTACGCCAGAAGCCGAAAAGTTGGGCTTGGGTTCTGTAGACCCTAAACGTTTAGAAAAATCCGTTGAACAGACGGTTGTGGGGTTCAAGCTCAAAGGCAAACCGACCGCCGCAGACATTTACACTGACGAGTTTTTGCCTGCGAAAGATCAACGCACGATTCCAGCGAAGGGCGATCGCAAGCCTCTCACCTAAAACATTCTCCATACCCTCAAACTCATTTCTCAATGTCCTATGACACAAACTATTACTGATAACGTCTCTATCCGTTCAGCTTTAGCAGAGGGTTCTCCTTTACTAGAATTTGACCATGTTGGATTGGAATATCCCTTTGAAGGCTCCATGCGCCGAATTATTGAAGACGTTCATCTCAATATTCAACCCGGCGAGTTTGTCTCATTTGTCGGTCCCAGCGGTTGCGGCAAAACATCCATTCTTCGTATGGTATCGGGGCTAAGTCCGGCTCCGCTTGGCGCAATTCGCTATCGAGGGCAAAAGATTTCTAAACCCTTGACGAACGTAGGCATTGCATTCCAAAACCCGGTGATGCTGCCTTGGCGAAACACGTTGAACAATGTCATGCTGCCTTTGGAAATTGTGCCGCCTTACAAGCATGAGTTTGGGCAAAAGAAAGACCAGTTCATCCGCATGGCACAAGATTTATTGTCAACGGTGCGGCTACAAGACTTTCAAAAGCAATATCCCTGGCAGCTATCGGGCGGAATGCGGCAGCGGGCTTCCTTATGCCGATCGCTGATTCACCAGCCCGAAATTTTGCTGCTAGATGAACCTTTTGGCGCGCTAGATGCCTTCACGCGGGAAGAAATGTGGTCGATGCTGCAAGCCTTATGGATGCGGGTCAAATGCGTGGCGATCTTGATTACCCACGATCTCAGAGAAGCGGTGTTTTTATCCGATCGCGTGTTTGTGATGAGTCCCCGTCCCAGCACCATCATCTACGAGGTAAAAATTGATTTGCCGCGACCCCGAACTTTAGAACAAGAAGTATCGGACGAATTCAATCACTATTTCTCCACCATCCGTAGCCACATTCATCACAACTAAGCGAACCAAAATTTTAGGACGTTCAGTTCCGCCCCATTTACCGACTTAACTCATGGAAAAATTCTTGAAATCAAAGTCAGCCGGATTTGTGCTGCCGTTCATTGCAACAGTGTTGCTGTTTATTGTCTGGGAGTTGATTGTTATCATCTTCAAGATCCCAGCTTTTAATTTGCCTGCCCCATCCAATATTCTCCGGGCAACGATCGAATTTGCTCCTCAGCTTGCGGCAAACTCCCTGCGTACCTTATGGACAACGCTTGCAGGCTTTTTTCTGGCAGTTATTGTCGGGGTTATTTTGGGATTCATGATTGGCTATTCCAAGGTGGCATACCTAACGCTATATCCGCTGCTAGTGGCGTTTAACACGATTCCCAAAGCGGCGATCGTCCCCCTACTGGCAATATGGTTTGGTGCTAACGCGATTCCAGCGGTTGTTACCGCGTTCTTGCTAGCATTTTTTCCGATCGCCGTCAATGTTGCCTTGGGATTGGACACCGTTGAACCAGAAATGAAGGATGTACTGGCATCTCTTGGAGCGTCCAAAGTTGAAACGTTTCAAAAGGTTGGCTGGCCCCATACGCTGCCTTACATCTTTGCCTCATTAAAAATTGCAGCTTCTTTTGCCTTCATCGGAGCCGTAATTTCTGAATCCGTTGCTTCCAACGCTGGATTAGGCTACTTAATTGTTCAAGCAACCTCCGACTTTAATGTGCCGCTTGCCTTTGCCGCCCTTTTAATTCTGGGCTTGTTAGGCGTAGTGCTCTATGGCTTCTTTATTTTTATCGAGAAAAAGGTGATCTACTGGGCAAGATAAGCCAGGAATGAGTTCTTTCAAGCACTTAGCAATTAGTATGTCAAAGAAACAAGTTGTCGGATGATTATATGCTGATGACTGAGGAAATGTGAGTAAGTATGAGTAATGTCCTGATGTATAGCCAGTGCCGACATCAGGACATTGTTGGATTATAAAACACACAATGCACGACTTTCTCAATCTCTCTCACCCTAAATCCCTCTCCCGCTCTGGGAGAGGGACTTTGAGAAACTCCTACTCCCCCGTCTCCTGCTTGGAAGAAAGGGCTGGGGGATGTAGCTCGCTTCCCGCAGGGTGGGCTGATTTTCAGTTGCACATCAACCTAATTAGTTAAAAGCATCCTTGATGCTATCAATAGTGCGCTCAACCGCATTCTTAGTGTTGTCTACTGCTTTTTGAGTCCGATCCGCATCTTCTTCGGCTCTCTTCTCAATACGACTCGCATCGTTTTTGGCTTTACGCTCCAAGAAATTATCGTTATCATCGGTTGCTCGATCAACCTTTGCAGCGTTGTTCTTGGCAGTTTGCTCAACTTTATTTTTGGTATCCTCAATAAAGCCTTTAGCGCTTCGAGCATCTTTGCTAACTTTCTCCTGAACTCGATCGCCTGCATCCATTGCTGCAATCAAATTACTAGCAGGATTAGCCATTGCGGTCATATTTGAGAAAAAGGCACCCTGCCAAACAAAAGCGATCGCAGCAGCGCACAAAAGAGTTGAAGTAACCCAACGTCCTACAGAGGATAACTGCTTTATAAATAGATTCAATTTCATATGAGGTAATCTCCATTAAATTTAGCATTCTAGTTTTACTCCATTTAGCAAACGGGTTAAATCGTTCTATAGACAGAACTTGGTCGATCACAGATTTTTAGAAGATTACCAGTTTGATAGATTGAATTCTGGCGGCGATCGCTGGCATCCGCTGAGGAGAAGAGATGACAAGCTGAGGAGAACAGGTGACAATAGGTGTAAACAGATCTTCAAATAACGATACGTTTATTTAGATATGACGTTCGATTCGTACTCAACTTTCCCTGCTTTAGAGCAAAAATATTCTGGGCAATCAGTCCCTCAAACGGCTACTGAGCAACCCAAAAAGCTGGACTATGATGTCGCGATCGTGGGTGGCGGCATTGTGGGGCTAACCTTTGCCTGTGCCCTAAAAGAGTCTGGTTTACGGGTCGCAGTGATTGAAGCAAAGGCAGACTCAGCAGCCATCAATCGCGGACAGGCATATCACATTAACTTAATGTCGAGCCGCATCTTTGAAGGCATTGGCGCATGGGAGCAGATGCAATCTCAGGTCAACCCGATCCAGCAGATTCGCCTTTCGGATGCAGAGTATCCTGGCGTTGTGCAGTTTTTGCCAGAAGATTTGAACGCGATCGTATTGGGCTATGTGGCAGATCATAGGGTTGTGCTAGAGGCGCTACGAGATTTTTTGCACCAGTGCCCGAATGTGACCTATCTCTGTCCGGCTGAAGTGGTGCAGGTTGATTACCAGGCTGACCAAGTGAAACTGGAATTAGTGCAGAACGGCGAAAACCGATGCATTTCGACTCAGCTTTTGGTGGCGGCAGATGGAGCGCGATCGCCGATTCGTCAACAGGCAGGCATCCGCGCCGAGGGTTGGCAATACTGGCAGTCCTGCGTGGTTGCCTACATTCAACCTGAAAAACCTCATCACAACATTGCCTATGAGCGGTTTTGGGAAAGTGGACCCTTTGCGATCTTGCCTCTACCCAATAATCTTTGTCGCATTGTTTGGACTGCTCCGAAGGCAGAAGCAAAGGCGATTTTAGCGCTGAGTGATGAAGAATTTTTAGTTCAACTTAAGCAGCGCTATGGCGACCAAATGGGCGAACTTTCCCTCGTCGGACAGCGCCACCTATTTCCAGTTCACCTGATGCATAGCCGAGTCTACACAATGCCGCGCTTGGCACTGATTGGGGATGCGGCTCACTGTTGTCATCCGGTGGGTGGGCAAGGTGTAAATTTGGGGATTCGCGATGCGGCGGCTCTGGCTCAGGTGCTACAGGTGGCTGCTCAAAAAGGAGAAGATTTGGGGCTGTTAACCGTACTGCGTCAATACGATCGCTGGCGGTTTTTAGAAAATCTGATGATTTTAGGTTTCACCGATGTCCTCGATCGCTTGTTTTCTAACAGCCTATTTCCACTCGTGGTACTGCGTCGGGCGGGGCTGTGGGTTTTGCAATCTGTCCAGCCGATCAAGGTGTTTGCCTTAAAGCTGATGACGGGATTGTTAGGGCGATCGCCTGAGCTTGCAAAACCTAAACAGGTTAAATGAAGCCATACTTGACTTGACTCGGCAGTATAGCAATGCCTACTCTTTTAAGACAAGATGGATTTGAGATTCGGATGTATTTCAATGATCACGCTCCACCTCATGCCCATGTGTTCAAAGCAGGTGGTCAGGCAAAAATTGAGCTTAGCAGTTTGGGAGATCCTAGTTTGGTGCTGGTTCAGGGAATGAGCGCGAAGTATGCAAAAACAGCGATCGCGATTGTTAAGCAGCACCAAGTTCAACTCTTAGCAAAATGGGAGGAATTTTATGGTTGAACCCAAAGGAGAGGATCTGGCATTTCAAAGGCAGTTTGAGCAGGCAGAGACCGCCGCGATCCAGTCTAATCTCACAGAACCGAGGGTCGTCTCAGCCTATTATGATTCGGTTGCCGGACTAATCATCCTGCGATTGCGGAGTGGGGCAATTTTTAGCTTTCCGCCCGATATTGCTCAAGGATTGGCAGCGGCAAAGCCAGAAGATTTAGCCCAAGTAGAAATTACACCGCTAGGGGATGGCTTGCACTGGGAAACCTTGGATGCAGATTTTAGCGTGGCGGGGTTGCTGGCTGGGGTGTTTGGCACTCA
>JBBSCL010000157.1:0-7002 GCA_038250345.1 Leptolyngbyales cyanobacterium | reverse complement strand
TCAATGCCAACAGAAGATGGCTATACATTGTTGAAGCAAGTTCGATTGCTACCTGCGGATCGAGGTGGCACAATCCCCGCGATCGCCCTCACTGCTCATAGTCGTGAAGAAGACCGCGATCAAGCCCTTGCCGCTGGCTTTCAACTCCATCTTGCAAAACCAGTGCAGCCAGACTGTTTAGTTGCTCTCATCGCTAAATTGACGCGTAATTGAACCACTCTCATCCTCTTTTAGATAAAACAACCCACCAAAGCCATTTTCGAGGTGCATCGTCGCCTATCAACCAACAGAGGATGATGCGCGGTGCAACGTAATTTCAAAACAGTAAATTAACCTGATGTGCAATTAAAACCAGCCCTCACCCTAAATCCCTCTCCCAGAGCGGAAGAGGGATTTAGGGTGAGGGCAATCGGCAAAGTCGCACATCGCGTAAATTAAGGAGCTGATTTAACGTTCATCAAACTTCTTTTCATAGTTCGGGTCTTGGGTGCCGAGGAACTTATCCCAAAATGTAAAATACAGCCCGTAATGTACGGTGTACTTGAGATGATGAATGGAATGGTGAGCGGGACCAATAACCCATCTGCCCAGCCAATGATGCGGAAACCACAGGGGCAAGCGATCGATGCCTAGATGATTCAATACTGCCCAGACTGTCATAGTGGTTAGTACTGCAATCAACGTGATGAAATGCAGCGGCATGACAAACACGATGCCGACCAAAAAGAGCGATTGAACGATCGCCTCTAGTGGGTCAAAAGCGAACGAAGTCCATGGGGTGGGGTAGCGCGATCGATGATGCCCCTGGTGCAACCAGGCAAAGAGCAAGGGATGGTGAAACAAGCGATGGATGAAATAAAAGTAGGCATCTTGAAGCAGCAACACTGCAACATAGCTAACCCCCAAATACCACAGCCCATACTGGTTTGGGTCGCTATATAGCCGAGTCATTCCCTCACCATAGGCGGACATGACGATCGCTGCCGCTAAGGCAAACACTCCTGTCGAGAACACAGAGAGTTGAATATCAGATTGAATTGATCGCCAAGAAGGAACTTGCTGCTGCGTCAGAGTTCCAATGGGGTTCACAAAAGCCTGAGTAGATGACGAATAAAAGCACCAATACATCCCCCCCGCTACCAAAAAGTATCGGAATAAAATAATTCCAAAAGAAGCGATGCCGTAAAACCCAAATGAGTGAGCCATCAATTTAATCTCCTTGCCATTCCCGATCTTCCAGTTCCTTTTGAGGCAGCAGCAGCGTGGCTTCAATGTCTTGCCGAATTGCCGCTGTGATTTCGCAGTTACTATTTAAGCAATCTATCAGAAGTTGATTGGCATCGTAGTATCGCTGTAGCATTTGCTCTTGCTCAGGGCTGAACTGCCAGGAATGATGAATATTGCGGTAATGGGCGATCGCGCCCTTCAATTGCTCCATCCAAGCAGAATAGTTTTTCTGCCACCAATCCTGAAGTCGTGCTTGGTTTTGGCTAGCTGATGGCAATTGATCTCTTAATTGTTGAAGAGACTTACACAATCCAGCATCCAAAACCATGACCAGAATGTTATCAAGAGCCGAGCTACAGGCATTGGTGCGGGCAGAGGCTTGACTATTATCGACGGCACACTTTAGCAGCAAGTTCTCCAATGCCGCATCTAAAAACAACCCTTGGTCAAGGGTGCAAACTAGCGCAAAGTCAGCCGCCGCAGGAGTTTTTTTGGCAAGGGCAAGATAAAACGCCCGTTTGGTCGCCACTTTAGTTTCATTTGGGATCTGCTGAGATTTTTGGCTGCTCCACATCAAAAACTTTTGCAAATATGGGTCTTGAGCGACTAATGCATCAATGTGTTGCTTCATCAAGTGCATTAACGAATCTGCACTCCGCAGCATCGCCGATGTTAACAAAAATACTTCGCGCCAGCGTGGATCGGTAATGTGGCTGACTAAGCCTCCTAGCGCTTGCTCTATCGCTCCCAAGTTATGACTGGCAACAATTTTTCGCGCCGTAAAGTATTCTTGAAATGCTAGATGAGAAAACGAAAAAATCCCTCGCGATCGCTCGATCAGGAGTCCATGCTGAGATTCGATCGCCTTCAGCATCGCTTCACTTTCGAGTTGAAGTTCTTCTGGTTCCAAAGTCGCACCGGGCAAACTTCGCAAATAGCCACCTATGTGTTGCTCAATCATGCGTTGCTCAAAGAAATACTGCCCTCGTTCAAAAGTGACTGCCGCAAGCTGGCTTAACAACCTCAATTTTTGCGGTAACGAAAAACCTCGATAAACCTGATCGCGTTCAACGCCTCTCGCTTCATCCCATTTACCCAGCAGCAAGTCAAGCCCTTGTTGATAGAACTCAGCCCGCTTGGCTGGAAATTTTCCTTGCCCCTGAAATACCCAGCAGGCGAGATGCAGAAACAGAGGAGTAGCCGCTAGTTGACGTAACTGCCAATTTTCCGGCAAGTCTAATTTTTGGATAAACTGAGCAGACTGATCCTGCCCTGCCTGAGCCGTAGTTTTGGTCAATGCCACAAACCACTTTTGGGCGAAGGTATTGATTTGAGCTTGGGTAAAGGGGGCAATTTCTACATCGGTAAAGCCGTGCAGCCGCAGTTTTTGGGCAGCGGTTCGACAGGATGCCGCAAATCGATTTCGATGATACTTATCTGAGAATTTGCGAATTTCTTTTAGAACCGCTGGGCTATCCTGCTTTAGCACTTCATCCATGCCATCCAGCAACAGCAGGACTCGACCCTCTTGCAGGAGGGCTTCTAGCACAGACGGGTCGGAAATTCCAGAGGTGAGCAACCCCTGCTGAATCGTGTTGAACAGGCTAAACTCGCCGCTATTTCTAGCCTCTTCTGCAAACTCTCTCAGCAAGATAAAAATCGGCAGTTGATCGGCGGCAAATTGACCTAGATTGCACTGAATCGCTAGATGTTGCAAAAAAGTGGTTTTGCCCACTCCCGGTTTGCCCAACACTCGAAGCTTCGAGTAAGTTTCAACTGCCTGCATTCCCGGTATATGAGCTTGATCAATGGCTCCTAAACCCACGCGATCGCATTCAGCGGGTTGCAAGTTTTGCAGATCAGCAAGCTCAAGCCGCTGTTGACTGGAGATTGTCTCCAAAATATTGACATCTACATAGATATCATCAATGCTAACCGGACGGTTAATGTCTAATAGCTGCAAAATCCCGCACTGGTTTTGAATGGTGTCTCGATGGCGCGATCTCACCTGTTGCACCAGAGCATCAATGTTCAGAGGTGTAGCCTCCGCCACCTCATCGGATTCAGGAAAGTCTGCTGGCGGATTGTCCGCAATCTCTCGCCAGTCTAAATCGAGGATCAGACAAACGGATAAAAATGTCTGCCGTTCAACGGGCTGCCCGGTAAAAAATCGCCAAATCGGCTGACGGGTCTTTAAATTTACCTCTCCTGCCAGATTTTCTTGAGTCCACCCTTTCAGCGAAAATGCTCGTTTAGCCCATTGAATTCCAGAAGAAGAAGCCTGGAGCGATCGCTTGACCATAAAATAAAAAGCTCAGATAAGATTCAAACTTCAAACTTCAAACTTCAAACTTTTATAACTAAAAGACACTTTATAGATTCTTCTATGTTGATAATTGATTTGTTTAACCCGGTGAAATCATACAAAGTTAAAGACGGCTTCTTCAACTATCATTGGGCAGAAATCAAACATTTTGGTGCAATAAATAGCCTTTAGGAACTTGCGCGATTGTAAAATATCCTCCGTAGGATGTGTAAAGAGCATGACTCATGATTGATTTTGCGGTGTGGGATAGTTTGCTGCGCCAGTATGTGGATCAGCAGGGGCGAGTAGATTATCAGGCTTGGAGCCAGCACCCTAAAACGCTAATGAATTGGTTAGCAGGTTTGGAACCGCTAGACCCAAATTTAAATCTGCCCGATGAGCTAGCGCTGTGGATTAATCTCTATAATGCCTTCACCATTTCCACGATTTTGGAACGCTATCCGATCGCGTCCATTCGACCCATTGTGCTAGGAATTCCCAATTGGTTCGCCTTCCTGCGATTTTTTCAGCGTCGAGCCTATCGATTGTCAAATCAAACCTATAGTCTTGCTCAAATTGAGAACAAAATACTGCGCGATCGCTGGCACGATCCACGCATTCACTTTGCGATCGTCTGTGCTTCCATTGGCTGTCCGCTGCTCCGTAACGCAGCTTATACATCGGATCTTGTGGAACATCAACTAGAAGACGATGCTCATCGTTTTATCAACAATCTCGACAAAGTTCGTTACGATGCCCAAACTGAAACACTCTATTGCAGCAAGATTTTTAAATGGTATCGCCAAGATTTTCTGCAAGTCGCAGGCTCAATTCCAGATTATATTTGCATTTATCGGCAAGATCTTCCTTTAACGGCTGAAACTGCGATCGCCTATCTCGATTACGATTGGAGCTTGAATCAGCGAACATCCTCATAAAACCGCTTCAAATAATCCGCAGAAACCCCAACTCCCCACAAACAGCCGATATACAAATAGATGGCAGTGGCTTTCCAGGCTCCCCAATGGGCAACTCGGCGATCGCAACTTTGCACAATCCGATTCACCTGAAGTATGCGCCCTTTTTTCACCAGACGTAGGCATAAATCGCCATCCTCCAAAATCGGCAGCGCTTCATCGAATCCACCACAATCCCAAAAGTCAATTCGACGACAAAACATCACCTGATCGCCAAACAAGAGGCGTAATCCTTTAAAGAATAGATGCGGTCTGAACAGCAGAGGCGCATAGTAGGTTTTGAGGTAATTGTGCAGTGAGATTCCCCAGCGGGTGGTTTCTGCGCCCCTCATCAAAGAAATAAAGCCGCCACAGGCAACGGTTTGATCCGCCAAGGTTCGCTCAATCACAGCGATCAGATCATCGGGAACCTGGGTATCGGCATGGAGAAAGCAGAGAATGTTACCCTTCGCGAATGTTGCTGCGTGATTCATTTGAACCGAGCGTCCGCTGCGATCGCAAATCAACACTTGTACTCCAGCTAAGCGGGCGATCGCAACAGTTTCATCGTGGCTGCCCCCATCCACAACCAGCACCTCGACGGGCGGCGGATCGAGAACGGTGAGTTGCCGTAAAGTGCGTCCGAGGATGCTGGCTTCGTTGAGCGTAGGAATAATGATCGAGACTTGAAACATCTTGCGTTCCGACGGTTGGTGTAGCTACGCGATCGCCACTTTATGCGAGCTGGCTAAAGGCGATCGCTCAATCCATACCATTGCATCAAAATTGGCTTCCAGTGCAGTTGATTATGCAACTGCAAATTCTATCAAGGGATAGATTTTGTTTGAATTGCAGCAATTCACAATGATGTTTATTATCCAGTCTTGCGAGATTTCAATCATGTATCTGACTGTAGTTATTCAGTGCGTTTGGAGATTGAGCAGTAGGTCGCTATATGAATGTTGATTGCCTCACAGCGATCGCGGCTCCACCAGTACACTGGCTGCCTAAAGTCAAATCTGATTCTTTAGTTCACACTCCTCCGTTACCCCAATGCGAGATGTGTGTGATTGTTCCAGTGAGGAACGAATCGGAGATGCTAGAAAGTACGCTGACGGCTCTAAACCACCAGCTTGATTTAGAGGGAAGATCGCTCGATCCAGATCGCTATGAAATTATTTTATTGGCGAACAACTGCGACGACGACTCTGCTGCGATCGCCCATCAATTTGCCAAGCAACATTCTGATCTAGTGTTACATATTGCTGAGCAGACAATCACTGCGCCAAATGCTCATATTGGCTGGGTGCGAAAGCGGTTAATGGATGAGGCATACAATCGCTTGATATCAATTGGCTGCAATCGAGGCGTTATTGCATCAACTGACGGAGATACCCGCGTTGCTTCCAACTGGATTGCGGCTACTCTATATGAGGTCGAGTGTGGTGCTGATGCGGTTGGCGGACGAATTGTCACAGATCGACGCGATCGCGCTGCTCTCACTCGTTACACAAGAGCTTGCCATCTCCGAGAAGTGGGTTATCGCTTTCTAGTGGCTGAACTGGAAACTTATCTAGATCCTGATGTATTCGATGGCTCTCCCCGACACTTTCAACACTATGGTGCAAGCTTAGCCGTGACTGCTGAAATGTATGGACGTGCTGGAGGCATTCCACTCGTTAGAACTTCAGAAGATGTGGCGCTTTATCAGGCATTGATGCGGATCGATGCCAACTTTCGTCATAGTCCATTGGTACGAGTGACAACCTCAGCCCGGCAGGTCGGGCGCGCCCAACATGGTTTGGCGGATCAGTTGAGCCAATGGACTGCAATGGAATCTGAAAAGCAACCTTTTTGGGTTGAATCAGTTGCCGCTATTACGACTCGCCTATCTGCACGTCAAGAACTGCGATCGCTCTGGCGACAGATGCTTGATGGCTATGAACCTTCCCTTAAAGATGTGGCACTGCCAGCCAATCGGTTAGGAATTTCTCATGATTGGCTGTTGAGTCAGCTAACGCAAGCTCAATTTTTTGGGGCATTGCTCGAACAAATCGAACATCGACAGGATCAAGAAAACATTTGGCAACAGCGATGGAGTTTAACCAAAATTGAATATGCCATTAATGATTTACGTCTCTTGCTAGAACCAGTGCGGCGACAACAAAGAAAGATAATTCAAAAACAGGTTAGATAAGCCACAAAATGCTAAGCAGACTTTTCATTCATTCGTTCAAATAAATCGAGGCGATATTTCTCGGCGCGATCGCCCTTTAAGTGTTTAAGCTGAGAAGTCGGTAATGCCAGAAATGACTCATGCACCTGATCGCCGCTCAGTGGATTGTGATAGTCATCATCGTAGGGTGTCCAATGGACTAACAGTAGATGTCCACCCGGTTCGAGATGCTGCAACATTAACTGCTGCGATTTTTCAAGGTCTTCTCGACACCAGTAATAACCCACTTCTGAAAGCACTGTGAGGTCAAACTGTTCGCTCGGATAAGCGTCTGGAAC
>JBBSCL010000156.1:0-7021 GCA_038250345.1 Leptolyngbyales cyanobacterium | reverse complement strand
ATAATAATGGAAGCACTGCCAGAAGGGTTACAGCGGTTACAGGGCAAGGTGGCGATCGTCACAGGAGCCTCACGCGGAATTGGGAGAGCAACGGCGCTAGCATTGGCAAGCGAGGGCGCAAGCGTTGTTGTTAACTATGCTAATTCTAAAGAATCTGCTGAACAGGTTGTGGCTGATGTTACAAGTATGGGCAGTCAGGCGATCGCACTCTCTGCCGATGTTTCCCAAGCCGATCAGGTGGAAGGGTTAATCGCGGCGGTGATGGAAAAATTTGGGCGCATTGATGTGCTGGTCAACAATGCTGGAATCACCCGCGATACATTGCTATTGCGGATGAAACTAGAAGACTGGCAAGCGGTGATTGACCTCAACCTAACGGGCGTGTTCCTCTGTACTCGTGCGGTCAGTAAAATTATGCTGAAACAAAAGTCAGGACGGATGATTAACATCACCTCGGTTGCCGGACAGATGGGCAATCCGGGGCAGGCAAACTACAGCGCTGCCAAAGCTGGTGTGATCGGCTTCACGAAAACTGTGGCAAAAGAACTGGCTAGCCGTGGGATTACGGTGAATGCAGTGGCTCCGGGTTTCATTACTACAGACATGACTGCTGGCGTAAAATCGGACGAGATTTTGAAATTGATTCCGCTGAATCGCTACGGACAGCCCGAAGAAGTGGCGGGGATGATTCGCTTTTTAGCGGCTGATCCCGCCGCTGCCTACATTACAGGGCAAGTGCTGAACGTGGATGGCGGCATGGTGATGGTGTAAAAGTATTTTCTTCAAGTAGATCCAATGGATTCATTGTTGCAGTTGGCGTTGGCATTGGGGATGATGGCGATCGCGATCGCTCTTTCTGCATGGCAAAAGCTGGGATTAGAGTGGAGCTTGGCATTGGCAACCGGGCGCAGTGTGTTGCAATTAATAGTGTTGGGCTATGTGTTAGACATTATATTTGCAGCCAACAATCCGTGGCTGAGTCTGTTTTTGGTTGGAGTAATGCTGATTGTGACTGCCATTGTCACGCGCAACCGAATTAGTCAAAAGATTCCTAAGTTGGTGCCGATTGTGGCGGCATCGCTGTTGATTGGCACCGCTTTGACTCTGGTTTACACCAGTCTGCTAGTGATTCAGCCCGCCAGTTGGCTTGACCCACGATACTTGATTCCGCTAACGGGCATTATTTTAGGAAATGCCATGAATGGAGCCGCGATCGCTGGCGATCGCTTGGTCAATTCCCTCAACGCCAGCCCAATGGAAATTGAAACCCACCTAAGTTTGGGGGCGACAACGGCTCAGGCGATCGCTCCTTACCGCCGCGATGCCATTCGGGCTGGATTGCTGCCCACCATTAACACTGCCACAATCATCGGACTTTCCACAGTCCCCACTTTTATGGCGGCTCAACTTCTTGGCAACGTTTCTCCCTTAACCGCCACTGCCTATCAAATCGTCGTACTATTCATGATCATTCTTTCTACCCTGATCATTACTTTGCTGGTCACCTACGGTATCTGCCAGCAGCATTTCACTCAAGACGCTCAGTTGAACTTATGGTAAACAAGCTAATCGTCACTCGTTATTAGGAGAAGGCTATGGTTGAATCTGTTTCAGATCGGATTATTGTGCCGCTGGATGTGCCAACAAAAGCGCAGGCGATCGCGTTGCTCGACCAGTTACCTCAAGTCACCTTTTGGAAAGTGGGGCTGGAATTATTCGTCAGCGCTGAACCCGGCATCTTAACCGAACTTAAACAGCGTCAGAAGAAGATTTTTCTAGATCTGAAGTTTCACGATATCCCCAATACGGTTGCTGGAGCCTGTCGTGCGGCGGCTCACCATGGTGTAGATTTACTCACTATTCATGCCACCTGCGGCAAAGAAGCTCTGAAAGCCGCACAAGCTGCCGCAGTTGAGGGAGCGGCTGAATCTGGAAATGCTGTGCCCAACTTGTTAGCGATTACCGTGTTGACCAGTTTGAATGCTCGCAACCTCGCCTTTGACCTCAAAATTCCTTTAGAGTTGCCCGAATACGCCCTGCACATGGCACTCCTCGCCCAAGAAAGCGGATTGGCTGGAGCCGTTTGCTCTCCCCAAGAAGTGGAGCAACTTCGCCAAACCTGCCGCGATCGCTTTTTGCTGGTGTGTCCCGGCGTTCGCCCAATTGGCTCAGAACCCGGTGATCAACGTCGCACCCTTACCCCACGGGCTGCGATCAATGCCGGAGCTAACTATCTGGTGATTGGTCGCCCGATTACAGCGGCGGCTGACCCTGCCTTGGCGTTTGATCAAATTTGCGAAGAGTTGAGCAAGTGAGCTTGAGAGATCTGTCTGAGGTTGCTATTGATATTTGCGATCGCGCATTGAATCAGGTCATGATCTACTCAATAACAATTGCCAAATTGTTTGCAAAGGATGCAAGCAAATAAAAAGCCTCCGGCATAACGACGGAGGCTTTTGAGAAAAAGCTATTCAATTCTTAGAGAGCATTACCGCGAGGTAAGACTTCTTCAGGGAAGATAAAGTTTTCGTGAATCTGGTCTTGAGGAGCCATCCAAGCGCGGATGCCTTCATTGAGCAGAATGTTCTTGGTGTAGAACGTTTCAAACTCAGGGTCTTCCGCCGCACGGATTTCCTGAGAAACAAAGTCATAGGCTCTTAGGTTGAGCGCTAGACCAATGATGCCAATCGATGCCATCCACAGTCCAGTGACGGGCACAAACAACATGAAGAAGTGCAGCCAGCGCTTGTTGGAAAAAGCGATGCCGAAAATCTGAGACCAAAAGCGGTTGGCAGTCACCATAGAGTAGGTTTCTTCTGCCTGAGTGGGCGAGAACGCGGTAAAGGTGTTAGAGCCTTCGCCATCTTCAAACAAAGTGTTTTCAACTGTGGCTCCATGAATGGCACAAAGCAATGCGCCGCCCAAGATGCCCGCCACGCCCATCATGTGGAAGGGGTTAAGCGTGAAGTTATGAAACCCTTGGACAAAGAGGATGAAGCGGAAGATGCCCGCCACGCCGAGGCTGGGTGCAAAGAACCAGCTTGATTGTCCCAAAGGATAGATTAAGAAGACGGAAACGAAAACGGCAATCGGTCCGGTGAAAGCGATCGCGTTATAAGGACGGATGCCCACCAAGCGAGCGATTTCGATTTGGCGCAGGCAGAAGCCGATTAAGGCAAATGCGCCGTGCAGGGCAACAAATGCCCACAGACCGCCGAGTTGGAACCAGCGGGTTAGGTCGCCTTGCGCTTCAGGACCCCACAAGAACAGGAGAGAGTGCCCTAAGCTATCGGCGGGAGTGGAAACGGCTGCGGTCAAAAAATTGCAGCCTTCTAGATAAGATGATGCCAGTCCGTGGGTATACCAGGAGGTAACGAAGGTGGTGCCGGTTAGCCATCCGCCAATCGCCATGTAGGCGCAGGGGAATAGCAGTAAGCCAGACCAGCCGATGAAGACAAAGCGATCGCGTTTCAGCCAGTCGTCAAGCGCATCAAACAGCCCTTGTTTCGCAGGCGCGCGCCCCATTGCTACGGTCATGTATTCAAATCCTCTAGGGTTACTAAAAGTGCAAAAGGTCTAGAGTAAAAGGCTCGTATGTCTATACATCATAGGAGAAATCAGAAATTTTACAAACTGATACGTAGAATCTCATTAATGTTTAAGTTTTAGAGGCAACTTATCAAGTTGTAACTTCTGATATGACAAGGCTACGAGAGTCATCCTATCCGATAAGATGAAACAGGAAGAATCTCATACCATTATCTAGTTAATACGAACTGAGTTGTACTTATGACTGCACAAACACCGTCTAAAGAACAGCAACTCCTACGGCAGACTGTAGTCGGCTCTCGTCGCGCCAGCAACTATTTGTCGGCTGCTGTTGTCACAATTGGGGGGACAGGTTTTTTGCTGGCTGGCATTTCAAGCTATTTAAGAGTAAATCTATTACCGTTTTCTGATCCTACCCGTTTGGTTTTTATTCCTCAAGGAATTGCGATGGGTTTCTACGGTACTCTGGGCACCTTATTTGCAATTTACCTTTGGTTGACAATTTTGTGGGATGTGGGGGGCGGATATAACGAGTTTGATCGCACTACTGGGCAAGTCAAAATTTTTCGGTGGGGTTTTCCTGGAAAAAACCGCCAGATTGAAGTGACCTGTAAGACAGAAGATATTCAGGCAATTCGGGTGGATTTGAGAGAAGGAATTAACCCGAAACGATCCTTATATTTGCGGGTCAAAGGGCTGCGAGATGTGCCTTTAACTCGTGTGGGGCAACCATTAGCACTTTCTGCACTGGAGAATCAAGGAGCCGATTTAGCTCGCTTTTTAGGCGTTCCATTAGAAGGGCTGTAGGGGCTTTGGTAAGCGTGAGATTGTTTTTAGCCTTCATAAGTAGGCTCAGATTTAAGATTGTGGATTGAGTTAACTCAGTTTTTGATCGATGAGTAGATTTGGGAATTGGGGAGAAATTATGAAGATTTTTAGGCGTTTTCTGTCACTTTTTCTAGTTTTGGGTGCTTTGAGTCTTGTAGGTTGTTCATCTCAAGTAACCACTCAAGCATCAGCGAGTCCGGCGGTAAGCACAACGGATACCCCAGCGGCAATCGTGGCGGGTACTCAGGCAACGAGCCTACCTAAGCTAGAGGGGAAAGCTACTGTTGAGATGGTGGTAAAAGGTGAGCCAATCACAATTGAAGTAGATGGCGCAAACGCTCCACTAACAGCAGGAAATTTTGTTGATCTAGCGCAAAAAGGGGTCTATACCGGGTTGGTTTTTCATCGGGTTGTGCGTGAGCCTCAACCCTTTGTGGTACAAGGGGGTGATCCTCAAAGTAAGGACACTAATTTTCCGGCTGAACGCTTAGGAACCGGCAGCTTCATTGATCCCGCAACGTCTAAACCCCGTTACATTCCTTTAGAAATTAAACCTCAGGGTGCAGACAAGCCGATTTATTCTCAAACCCTGGCAACAGCGGGTGTTTCTGCAAAACCCAAACTTCGTCATACCCGTGGCGCGATCGCGATGGCTCGTTCTTCCCTACCCGATTCTGCATCTTCGCAATTTTATGTGGCGCTAACCGACCTCAGCTTTTTGGATGGTAACTACGCGGTTTTTGGCTATGTGACGAAAGGCATGGAAACCGTCGATAAAATTCAGCAGGGCGATCGCATTGAGTCAATCAAAGTAGTCAGCGGTGGCAATTTGAAAAAAGGCGCGTGAGCGAAAGATCAGCAATGAAGGAATGAACTAATATTTTTACCCGGTTGATGGGTGCGCTGCGATTTCGTTTATGAATGTTGTAATTACGGGAATGGGGCTAGTTTCTGCGCTAGGTTCCCTAGAATTAACTTGGCAGCATTTGCTAGCAGGAAATTCTGGAATCCGATTCCATCAACCTTTTCTAGATATCGACCCGTTTCCTGCCGCCCTAGTTGCTACCCAACCGATCGCCCTAGGCGCTTTGACTGAACAAGTTGTTTTTGCCGCACTCAAGGATGCTGGGCTAGAGTCACCTTTGCCTGACTGCGGTGTGGTGATTGGGTCTAGTCGAGGGCATCAGGCACAGTGGGAAGTGCTAGCAAAGCAGTCTGTTGGTGGACATTACCACGATGACACGCTACGGAGTTGGCTGGATACCTTGCCGAACGGGGGCGCGATCGCGGCGGCTCGACTGCTGGGCACCCAAACTCTAGTGCTGTCTCCCATGGCAGCCTGCGCTACTGGATTATGGGCGATCGCTCAAGCCTATGAATTGGTCAGAACGGGGCAGTGCGATCGCGTGATTGCGGGAGCCGTGGAAACGCCGATTACGCCGCTCACTCTCACCGGGTTTCGCCAGATGGGCGCTCTGGCAAAAACGGGGGCTTACCCCTTTGATCGCGATCGGCAGGGCTTGGTTTTAGGTGAAGGCGGTGCCGTGTTGGTGCTGGAATCAGCCGAACTTGCCCAGCAGCGCCAAGCCCAAGCCTATGGTCAAATTGTGGGGTGGGGGTTTACAGCAGATGGACATCATATGAGTGCCTCAGAACCGAATAGTCAAGCGGCGGCGATCGCGGTCAAACAATGCCTGACTCGCAGCGGGTTAGCTGCTTCAAACATTGACTATATCCACGCCCACGGCACCGCAACTCAACTCAACGATCGCAACGAAGCGGCGTTAATCCAACAGCTTTTGCCAAGCGCCCCAGTTAGCTCCACCAAAGGCGCAACCGGTCACACAATTGGCGCATCCGGGGCATTGGGTGCCGCATTTTGCCTGATGGCACTCAAACACCAACAGTTGCCGCCCAATGTGGGATTGCAGCACCCAGAATTTGACCTAAATTTTGTCACCCAAACACGCTCTGCCCCGCTAAATCATACCCTTTGCCTCAGCTTTGGCTTTGGCGGACAGAATGGCGCGATCGCGCTAAAACACCTCTAACATAGTCTGCAAACATCTCATCATCAAGCTTTCGCAATCTGCAATCTCAAATTGCAACTCTAAAATGGAGATTACACTTTGATTATCGAGACTGACTGGGAAAAAACTGAATTCCTGAACTTGCATCAAACTTGATCACAAGTGTCAAAATCAGGAAATACAACATAAGCCTAGCGAGAACTTTTGCGGTAATGTTGACCGACCCTGAGAACTATGAGGAATGGGAGTATAGCGTCTGGGCTGTTGATGAGAACGAAGCGTGGAAAAAATGTCACTTGATGGCAGATGAAGCCTCACTAACAGACGTTATCAACGTCACATCTAAATCTGGTTGGAGGGATTGGCAGCGGGGACGATAGTGTACTGGACAAACCCTATAGCGACCCGCAGAAAACCGACCTAGTGAGCTACTTCTGGTCGGGCAAACACAAACGCACGGTTAAGGGCATCAATTTGATTACCTTGTACTACATCGATGTCACGGACACGTCCTATCCGGTGAACTTTCGGTTTAGTACAAGCAGGAGGGCAAAACCAAGAACGAGTATTTCCGTGAGATGGTGGCAGAAGTGCAAGCGTGGAGTCCCCAATCT